>NZ_LWGG01001188.1:0-1920 GCF_001635365.1 Oleiphilus sp. HI0128
GCGCTTAGATCATCATGACAGGCAATCGTGTATAAAGGCCGATCAAGTTTCTTGGCCATGTGCTCAACAAATCGGGTTTTACCACAACCTGTAGGTCCCTTAATCAAAACCGGCAAATTATTGTTGGCGGCGTGCTCGAAGATAACAACTTCATTTCCCTGCGCTAGATAATTCGTTGGCATGTCTTTCTCCATTTAAAAAGCTTGACCCTTGTCGTCTTACGATAGACCTGTAAGGTTCAAGTAAATTTTTGGCAGCAATGCAGGTAAACGCGCAGTATCACTAATCACTGCATAACCATGATCACCAAAAAGGTAAGGTAAATAATCGTTTCCATCTTCATCGATGGTAATACAAAATGGTTGCAAGCCCTGCTGCTTGGCCTCCTGAACCGCCTTACGAGTATCCTCTACTCCGTAACGGCCTTCGTAGTGATCAATATCATTTGGCTTGCCGTCTGAAACAATCAACATGAGGCGCTTTTGAGTTGCTTGTGTTTTTAACACTTCAGTTGATTGACGAATACCTGCGCCCATTCGCGTATAAAATCCCGGCTTGATTTCAAGAATTCGGCCACGTGCGGCATCGCCATAAGGTTCAGAGAAGTTTTTTAACAGGTTATATCGAACTTGTTTGTTCTTGATGGAGGAAAATCCATAGATTGCAAAAGGGTCCCCTGCACTGCTCAAGGCTTCGGCAAACAAGGTGATACTATCTCGAATAATATCTATCACACGCTGATTTGAGTTGATTCCCGAATCAGTCGACATAGATAAATCCGCTAATAACAAGCAGGAAATATCTCGTTGGCTTTCTTTACGGTGCTTATAAAAGTTGTCATTGCCTGTATTAGTATCAGGCTCAACAATAGATTCGATACAGGCATCCAGATCCAGCTCGCTACCTAAAGGCTGACGGCGAAGCCAATGCTGTTGAAATTTCAAAGCGCTGAATCGATGCCTGAGCTGGTTTGCAGTTTTAGTTAAGTGACCAGGAACGCCACTTGGCTCGGCGTCATCCGCTAGCATGGGCTGCAATAAACAAAAGTCTTCAATATAGACAGACTTTCTGTAATCCCATTCACGAAGGCGTATGCCATCACCAATGGCTAAATCATCGTTATGCGGGGCGGGTAAATCCAGGTCGAACTTGATCTTAGCTGCGCCAGCCCGGCGCTTACGAGAAAGCGTAATAATATCCAGATCTTCTGCAACGGAACTGGCATCATCGTCTACATCCTCTTCCTGAGGTCTGTCTAGATCAACATGCTCCGTCCAGCTGAATAAGCTATCGAGCATAAAGATTAATAAGCCATCGGTCTTCTTGGCATCATCGGTGCGCTGAGCATCTTTACGCGGGCCACGAACTTTCTCAGTCTGGGCACCGCTGCTTTCAGCTGGCAGCTCTTCTTCATCTTCTTCAATCGGTGCAACACTAACCCCATGAATCGGTTCTGGGTAGAGCCATAGGCTAATCGGGAAAGGGTCGCCCGGCGCTTTCGGGAGTGTTTCGACGCTCCCTGGGTCTTTTAGTGCTTGATGTATCGCAAGCTCGCGATCAAGTCTTTCACCCTGTAATTTTTCCAAAGGAGGTCGCAAAGGCAAAACCGCGTCGACAAGGCGGAAATACCGCTCTCTTAACCCCGGTTTTGACTTTAGGATCTCTAGCGTCGCTTGCTGGTTATCGGTAAACCAGTGCGTCACTTTCGGTAGTTGAGCGGCCAAGGCCGTCAACCAGAAATATAAATCTTCGTTTAAAGCTTTGTCTTCAAATAAGGCATGTGATGTTGGCAAACGCAGACTACGTTCATCCTGCCATGCCAATTCACTTCGCTTATGCGTCCCCGCCATACGTTGAATCAGTCTACGACGAAATTTCAGCTCGCGTCCCATTGCACCTTCTATCACTTTGCCTGGGCTT
>NZ_LWGG01001189.1:0-1038 GCF_001635365.1 Oleiphilus sp. HI0128
ACGGCAAGAGCACACTTATTGGCCGACTACTTCATGACTCTCAAATGATTTATGAAGATCAACTTGAAGCAATTAAGAAAGACAGCGTTAAGTCCGGCACCAACGAAGGTGAAATCGACCTTGCACTATTAGTTGACGGCCTACAGGCTGAGCGCGAGCAAGGCATCACCATTGATGTTGCTTATCGTTATTTCTCAACTGCTAAACGCAAGTTCATCATCGCCGACACTCCCGGACACGAGCAATATACTCGTAACATGGCAACTGGTGCGTCAACTGCTGACCTGGCAATCATCCTGATCGATGCACGTCACGGTGTATTAACGCAAACCAAACGTCACTCATTTATTGCTTCTTTACTGGGTATTAAGCACGTCATCGTTGCCATCAATAAGATGGATCTGGTTGACTACAGCGAAGAGCGCTTTAATGAAATCAAGAGCGATTACCTTTCATTCTCTGACCAGTTAGATTTGGGCGATATCCAGTTTGCACCACTTTCTGCACTGAAAGGTGTTAACACAATCAGCAATAGCGACAAGACACCTTGGTACAAAGGCAAGCCTCTAATGGAGATGCTTGAGTCAGTCGAAATAGCTAAAGACAAGAATCTGGAAGACTTCCGCCTACCAGTACAATACGTTAACCGCCCTAACCTTAACTTCCGTGGTTTCTGTGGAACGATTGCTTCGGGTATCGTTAAGCCTGGCGATAAAATTACTGCACTTCCTTCGGGTAAAAGCAGTACCGTAAAAGAAGTCGTGACCTTTGAAGGTTCACTGGATGAAGGTTTCGCAGGTCAAGCGGTTACGCTTACCTTGAATGATGAAATCGATATCAGTCGTGGCGATATGATTGTTCAGTCTGACAATCACCCAACGGTAAGTTCTGCGGTAAAAGCACATATCGTTTGGATGTCTGAAGACAAAATTCAGCCAGGCAAGCTTATTGATATTAAACTTGGTTCCAAGCAGGCTTCAGCGTCAATTCAGTCAATTGAGCATTTAATTGACGTTAATACGCTTGAGAAAAAGGATG
>NZ_LWGG01001190.1:0-798 GCF_001635365.1 Oleiphilus sp. HI0128
TGATAGCGGTGTAAACCTCGATGAGCGCGGATTTATCTTCGTAGATGACCATTGTAATACAGGCGTTCCGGGTGTTTATGCCGTAGGCGATGTTGTACGTGGTCCAATGCTAGCGCATAAAGGCTCTGAAGAGGGGGTTATGGTTGCTGAGCGTATTGCTGGTCAAAAGACTGAAGTTAATTACGATACGATTCCCGGGGTTATCTATACCAACCCTGAAATCTCTTGGGTTGGACGTACTGAAGAGCAGCTAAAGGCTGACGGTGTTGAGTATAACGTTGGTACTTGTCCGTTTGCTGCAAATGGCCGTGCAATGGCAGCGAATAACACTGCAGGTATGGTTAAGGTATTAGCAGATGCTAAGACGGACAGAGTACTTGGTGTTCATATGATAGGTGGCAGTACTTCTGAGCTAATTGCGCAAGCGGTTATCGCGATGGAGTTTGGTTCTAGCGCTGAAGACCTTGGTTTGACAATGTTTGCTCACCCAACATTGTCAGAAACGGTCCATGAAGCTGCATTAGCTGTTGGTGGTCATGCGATTCATATTGCAAATAGAAAGAAACGTAAATAAATAATAACGCATATTCCCCGCATTATTTCAATAGATAAGCGGGGCTAGTGCGAACATAACACGGGAAAGAAAAGGGATTTACGCTGTGCCAGCAATGAGTGGCGCAATGTGATCGGTTAAGGATTGACCGAGATTTTGTCCGGCCACTTAATACGAGTGGCATTAATCAATTAAATGACGGAATGAATTATGAATTTACACGAGTATCAGGCAAAACAACTCTT
>NZ_LWGG01001191.1:0-801 GCF_001635365.1 Oleiphilus sp. HI0128
AAGAGAATTTCTTCTGCTAACGGTTTCTTGAGGTCTTCCTGAATCAGACGAGCCATTGGTCTAGCACCCATAGTTTCATCATACCCCTTCTCTGCAAGATAGAGCTTCACTTCATCATCAACATGCAGCACAACGTTCTTCGCATCCAGCTGTACTTGTAATTCCATAAGGAACTTGTCGACAACATAGCAAACTGTTTCTCTCGATAATGAAGCAAACGGAATAATGCCATCCAAGCGATTTCTAAACTCTGGCGTAAATACCTTATTCAAAGCTTCCATACCATCTGAAGAATGGTCTTGCTCATTAAAACCAATTGAGCGTCTACTAATTACTTCCGCACCAGCATTGGTTGTCATCACCAACACGACATGCCTAAAGTCAGCTTTGCGGCCATTGTTATCGGTTAAGGTGCCGTGATCCATAACCTGCAACAACAAGTTAAAGACTTCTGGGTGCGCCTTTTCAATCTCATCAAGCAATAAAACGCAGTGAGGATTCTTATTGACCGCTTCGGTCAATAAGCCACCCTGATCATAGCCAACGTACCCAGGAGGCGCACCAATCAAACGACTGACGGTATGTCGCTCCATATACTCCGACATATCAAAGCGAACCAACTCAATACCTAATACAGTTGCTAACTGCTTAGTTACTTCAGTCTTACCAACACCGGTAGGACCAGAGAACAAGAATGCACCATCAGGCTTCTCAGGCGACTTCAAACCGGCGCGAGAAAGCTTGATTGCCGTTGATAAAGACTCGATTGCCTTATCTTGACCAAACACTAGCATTTTAAGA
>NZ_LWGG01001192.1:0-1512 GCF_001635365.1 Oleiphilus sp. HI0128
TCGTAGGTATATTGTTATGTATAGCGATTGCTTGGTTAATGTCTCGTTTAAAAACCTGGGTAGGTAAAGAAACTAACTCCATGGCTCTGGTGGCGGATGGTTATCATAGTCAACTCGATGTATTTTCTTCAATTGCGGTCTTGCTTTCATTGATAGGTACAATGATAGGTATCTACCTCGATGAGATTGTCGCAGTGATTATTGCTGTGATGGTTACGATAGCCGGCCTTGAGCTTTTGATTTCGGGTATTAAGAGTTTGCTTACCGGTGCAGAGCTGAAGCAAGTATCGTTGATGGATAAACTGATGGATATGCCGTCGGTTCAGCACCTCCAGCATCATTCTAAACAGCTTAGAAAACCTGCAAACCTGGCGATATTTGCTGCATTGCTGGGCACTGCATATTTACTGAGTGGCTTTCGTATAGTGCCTCACGGGCACGTTGCCTATGGCCACCTCCTGCATCATTTTGATAATGAGCACTTGTCTCCAGGTTTATACTATAAGGCTCCTTGGCCGCTTGGAGGGCTAGTCATTCTTCAAGACCGTAATATTTTGAGTGTTGATACCGATAGTGCCCGTAAGAATATAGAGCAAGAAAGTTCTGTTGCCAGCGGTCTGTGGCAAAACAAAATTGATGGAAAAAGTCCTCAGGTGAAAGGCGAAGGAGAGTTCTTCCTAAGCCGTGATGAAAACCTGGTCGATATTAATCTAAAGCTGCACTTCTCGCTGGAACCTTACCATCAGTTGTTGCTCGATCCGGCAGTTCAAAAGGATATCCTTGGCGGCTATGCAGAATCTGCTTTGCTTACGCTTGCGGCAGAGAACGAGTACCTGACTTTACTTAATGGGCCGAGAAAGCCTTTAGAGAGTCGACTAAATAAGCTGATACGTGAAGACCTATCTGCTTCCGGTTTGGAGCTTCGTTACATTCGCTCTCATATCCAATCTATTAAAGCTCCTCCTAGTGTCGTCGATTCGCACTGGAAAAGATTCAATGCTTATCAAAAGATGCTAAAGGCTAAATTGAGTGCTGACTCCAAAAGCCAGGAAGATTTGGCGAATGCCAATGCAAAAGCCTTAGGAGAAGTTAATCGGGCTCAAGCAACGAAGGCAGAACAAATAGAGCGTGCCGAGGGAGATATCAATCGATACTTGCCTTTGCAAAGTTTATTTCAGAGCCAAACCGAAGCGCTTCATTATCAGAGCCGTCAAAATAACTTAGCAAAACAAGTTCAGGGTAAACAACTTACTGTGATAGACCCAAAGATTTCCAATCAGCAGCTTCGATTATGGTTACCGCAAAACGATCGTCGCTAACTTTCTAATACATGAGGTTAAGAGTGTGAAAAGAGTTTCCTGGATTCTTGGAGTCCTGATAATCATGGGCTACCTGCTGACGACTTGTCTGGTAGTGGTGAAAGAAAATGAAGCTGCCGTCATTATGCAGTTTGGGAAACCTGTTCGCACCATCACTCAAGCAGGGCTAAAGGTTAAATTGCCTGCGCCTATT
>NZ_LWGG01001193.1:0-952 GCF_001635365.1 Oleiphilus sp. HI0128
AATACGCTATGGATAACCTTGAACTTGCTTTTGCATACTCTATGGGTCGCGAAGAAGCTGGTGTTGAAGCAGAAGATACTATTGGTTTAGGTGCTACTTACTCAATGGATGATATTACTGTAATGCTTGGTTACGAAAGCATGTCAGATACAGTTGATTACATTGGTTTGCAGGGCATGTACACAATGGGTCAGAACCAGTTTGCTCTAGGTTATGGTATGAAGTCTTATGATGGTGCAGAAGACGAAGCGACAATTGCGCTTCAAGCTCTTCATAATGTAACAGATCATTTGTTTGTAGCTCTAGAATACACAACGTCTACTGACCTTGGTGGTGTTGATGGTGCGGATGTTGACGTACTAGCTATCGGCGCTAACTACAGCTTCTAAGTTGTAAGTTTAGAACTAAGCTCTAAAAAGCCGGTGACTTTCACCGGCTTTTTTTTGCCTGAAATTTATGTAAATCAAACGATAAGGTGTTTTGTGCCGAAAGAAATTGAACTAAAACTTAGTGTTGTGGGTGAAAGTCTTGCTGTGCTTGAGAGCTTGGAAGCGTGTTTGAGCAATCAGGGGTTTGTGCTTGAGTTGCAGCGAAAGCCTTTGCAGAATATTTACTATGATACGCCTGATAAGATATTGAACCAGCATCGAATGGCTTTGCGGGTTCGGAAAAAAGGCGATGCTTTTATTCAAACCTTGAAGACCAAGGGGAAGTCGGTAAGCGGTCTAAGTGAACGTGGTGAATGGGAATGGGAATTGGCGGATAACAAGCTAGATATTTCACTTCTAGAGGGCTTGGATGTTTGGCCGGAAGGAATGAATTTGGAAAGTTTAAATGCGGTGTTTGAGACGAACTTTGTTAGGCATCAGGTATTAATTGAATGGCAGGGTAGCGAAATTGAATTAGCTTTTGACCAGGGCGAGGTGTTGTCAAAAGGTAAGTGTCTGCCAAT
>NZ_LWGG01001194.1:0-1441 GCF_001635365.1 Oleiphilus sp. HI0128
CCCTAACCTGACAATTGGCCCAATGGTTTGTGAGGCGCTTCGAAAGCACGGCGTGACAGCTCCAATTGATGCTCACCTAATGGTGAAGCCAGTCGATGATATGATCAAAAGCTTTATCGATGCTGGTGCGACCTATATCACCTTTCATCCAGAGGCTTCTGAGCATATTGATCGCTCATTACAACTCATCAAAGATGGTGGCTGCAAGGCGGGCTTAGTTTTTAACCCGGCTACCCCCTTACACTACCTTGACCATACCCTTGACCAGCTCGATATGGTTTTGCTCATGTCCGTTAACCCCGGATTTGGCGGCCAAAAGTTTATTCCTGGTACACTCGATAAACTTCGACAAGCACGCAAGTTGATTAATGATTCAGGTAAAGATATCCGATTGGAAATTGACGGTGGCGTCAATATCAACAATATAGCCGAGATAGCACAAGCTGGTGCCGACACTTTTGTTGCCGGCTCAGCCATATTCAATACCGATGACTATCAGGCAACCATCGCAGCAATGAGAGCCAAGTTAGCTGGCATTTCCTAGCCCAAACGTCATCCAAGGCGCTCAGCTTGTTGCAAAACCGAGCGCCTACTTCCCCTAACTTCGCATTTTAGCGCCCCGGCGTATTTGACCAAGTAAGAGTAACCCCAAGCCCAGCAGGCTTAAGCTGGCAGGTTCTGGTACCGATACCACATCAGGGTTTGAACCCGGCTCAGTGAATGTCGGAATATCTGGTACGACAGGACCAGAAACAATAGGCGCCTGATAAAGTTGATCGGTATTAAAAGCCCCTTGGGAAGCTTGCCCCAAGACCCAAGCAAACGCTTCAGAGCTTTCTCCTGTGCCACTTAACTGTATTGAGCTACCCAAAGCCGTAGACGGTGACTCTACAACGCCAACATCGATACTTGTGGCGCCCAAAGCTGAACCATTTGTTGCGACAAGGGAGCCTTCGTAGCTAATAAACTGTACTAAGTCGCCCAGATTATTTACCAAGGCAATACCATCATTGCCACCATTTTGCAGACCACCAGAGCCGGTAAAGGCTAACACACCATAGCCTGCCTGCTGATCGGAAAAACTACCAGATAAGTCCCATGACATATAACGTCGGCCATTATTGCCATTATAAAACTCGAGTTGCCAACCAAGTAAGTCTGTACCACTTAAGCCTGCTATTTCAACAAACTCATTTTGATCAGCCCCCTGATTATCATAGTGAAACTCATTGATATAAACAGGTAAAGCTTGAAGTGATGAGGAAGCCAATAACACAGATAGCGCCATCGTTGGGCGCTTAAGAAAGTTCTTCATTTTTAAGTCCTTTTAAAAAGTATAGAAATAGATTCTGCAAACATCCTGTTCGCATTGAGCTAAGTATTCCTAGCCCTCAATTAATATACCTGTCTTAGCAAAAAAATGTAGTCTTTTTTAGCTTAA
>NZ_LWGG01001195.1:0-1169 GCF_001635365.1 Oleiphilus sp. HI0128
GCTCTTGGCCACCTGTTAGGTTTAAAGTTTCACCGAAAACTACAAGAAACCGACTCAGTCGTATTCTATCGCGTAATGGGTAGCGTCTTACTGCTCGTCAGTTTTATTGGTTTGTTGCGCGCTTTGCAATAAGCCACCGTATTGAAAGTGAGGACCAATGCAAACCTTTCTTAGAAGATTAGAAATACTCAACTATTTGAAGTCGCAGCACCTCGCCATCGGCACGGATGAAATTATTCAGCATTTGAGTGATGCAGGCTATCTGGATACTCAGGCCTCCAAAGCAAAAAGCCAGTTTAGACTCGTACAACGTGACTTGAAGTTCCTACTCGGTGACGAAATAGACGATAATGACTACCATAACGAGTTTGGCCTAAGCACTGAAAAAGGCCTGGGAAAGAGCCGGCTCTGGCGTCTCGACCCTTATTCTCTTATTGGCTACAGTTTTGAGAAAATGCCTGACTACATGGCATTGGCACTCTCCATAAGCCAAAAGCATCTGAAGCAAGTCTTACCTGTTGATACTCAGAATGTCCTTAAATCTATTTTTCAGGAAGCTCAAGACAAGCTTCTAAAACAAGAGAAGTCGATTTCCCCCAAGCATTATCAACGCCTGACTAGCGCCGTAGAATTTTTCCAACGCGGGCAACAGTTAAAGGCTGCCGATTTTGACCTGGAAATGCTAAACCGGATATACAGCGCTATCCTTCATCGCAAACGCCTGATACTAAGCTATCAAAGCCAAGGAAAACTCAAAGATTATGAGGTTCATCCTTTCGGCGTTGCGATTATGCTGCCGAAAATATATTTAGTCGCCAAGAAGGAAGGTGACATGCAAAAGGGCGATGAGGCTTTTCGAAGTTTCTTGATTCATAAGATAAGTGACTTAAGTGTTAGCAGTCACGCAAATGCGGTGCCTGAAGATTTCGAGCTAAAAAGCTATCTAGATCAAGGAAATATGGATGTCTTAATCGACTTTCAAGACGCTCAGACTTACACCCTGGAGCTGAGTATTACGACGGGAAAACACAGCAATTTAATACAAGACTTACACGACAACCCTATCAGTCACGATCAGGAGCTACATCACGCTCACGATGATGACTGGAGCTTAAGTGCTACAACTAAGCGCACGGTTCAACTCAGAAACTGGTTAATGTCATTAGGCC
>NZ_LWGG01001196.1:0-18056 GCF_001635365.1 Oleiphilus sp. HI0128
TTTGCGCCACTCGTTCCTCAGTTTATGAAGTCGATGGTCAACTATGGCCTTGAGGCAGGACAACACTCTGGCTTGGCTATGGAAAAGTTTGCTCAAGCAGCCTTGATCGAAACAGCCGACAAAAAAGAAGGCTTACGTGCCTTCCTTGAAAAACGTCCGCCAAACTGGTCTGGCCGTTAATTTCAATCATAAATTACTAGAAGGCTTTGAAGCACTGTTTCAAAGCCTTTTTTGTTTCAAGCTCAAGCAAGTGATACGTAAATGGAGAAGTTCATGGGGAAAACAGCATGGGTTGCTGGCGCAAACGGACTAATCGGTAGTCATTTGGTTTCTTTGCTCAATCAACATCCCGCTTATGAACGTGTTGTTGCTTTCGTCCGCTCACCTTCAAGTGCCTCTTGGGCCAAGCTGCCTAAGGTTGAACAATGGCCAGTCAACTACCGTGAGCTCAGCGCTCCCGAACCCAAAAAAGTAGACGATATATTTTGCGCCCTGGGTTCTACTACTCGTAAAACGCCAAATAAAGAAGCTTACTACGAAATAGATGTCACCTTTCCTTTGAATGTTGCACGGCTAGGTCTTCAGAACGGCGCTCGCTATTATGGCCTTGTCTCTGCGCATGGTGCCAAGGTGAAAGCGTTCTCCTACTATATGCAAATGAAAGGCGAACTGGAACATCAGCTACTTGAGCTCAATTATCCTCATATAGCACTTGCTAGGCCTAGCCTATTACTCGGCGACAGAGGTGAATTTCGTCCAGCTGAAAAGCTAGGTGAAGTATTTATGGGCATACTCCCTGGCAATTTAAAAGCGATTCAAGCTCACGATGTTGCCGCTGCACTGATTCTTGAGGCAAATCGTTCTAAGCGGGGCACACAAGTGCTTAACTCAGCAATGATGCAAGGCGCGATAAAACAGCTAGAAAAGTAAACACCATGGCAAAGAACCCTGAAATCAGTACAGAGCAAATTCAAACTGAAATCGCTGAACTCAACGAGCAAATTCAGACACTCCAATTAGCAACACTTGGAAAAGATAAAGAGCCGTGCATCAGCTATACCCCCTTTCTGAAAACGGGCTCAGCTTACTACATTTTTATCAGTCAGCTTGCGACACACACGCACAATTTACTTGCTCACCCCAGTCTCTCTATTTTGATCATTGAAGATGAAGACAAGAGCAAAAACGTTTTTGCCCGCAAGCGACTAAACCTTAAGTGCAAAGCAGAAGAACTCAAGCAAGAAGACCCTGAATGGAACAATATTCTTGATGGCTTTGAAAAACGTCATGGAAATACAGTGAAGCTGCTTCGCTCTCTACCCGACTTTCATCTATTCAGACTAACTGCGGTTTCAGGTACTTATGTGAAAGGCTTTGGACAGGCTTTTGAGCTGACTGGAGACGATATTAAGCATATCAAAGCTTAAGCAGATTCCCCCTCGAAAAAACTTTCCCCGTGCTAAACCGCCAGCGAGCCGTGGAATGTTCTAACTACGAAGAGTTTCAATCGAGTCTGACCCCGTTGAAAACTTACTCACCCCATTTCGGCATCAAAGACTGTTCCAAGCCCAATTGAGATAAGATACGTGCTACAACAAAGTCGACCATATCTTCGATAGACTTTGGTTGATGGTAAAAACCTGGGCTTGCCGGGAGGATAACTGCCCCCATACGCGTGAGCTTGAGCATATTCTCTAGGTGAATTTCTGAGTAAGGTGCTTCTCTGGGAACTAGTATCAACTGACGACGCTCTTTCAAAGCCACGTCAGCGGCACGTTCGATCAGGTTATTACTTGCTCCCGTTGCGATGGCTGATAAGGACCCTGTACTACATGGGCAAACCACCATTCGACTCGGTGCACCGGAGCCAGATGCTAAAGGAGACATCCAATCCTCTTTGCCAAAAACACGAATCATTCCGGGCTCGGCAGAAAAATGGTCACTGAGGAAGGATTCCATTTGTGCTGCTTGTGCGGGCAACTTATATTCGGTTTCTGTGGCGATTACAATATGCGCTGCCTTGCTCACCATCAGGTAAACCGGCACGCTCTGCTTTAGTAAACATTCAATCAAGCGCAGAGCATACTGCGCGCCCGATGCACCAGTAATCGCTATTGATACCGGTTCGACCACCTTAGTCATTCACCTGTTCCTCTAGCGCTTCCACTAACTTGCCATGAATACCTGCGAAGCCGCCATTGCTCATGATCACAATATGACTTTCACCCGAGAGCTTAGACTTTACCTTATTGATTAAGTCATTAAGGGTATTGCCAAGCTCATGCTTAGTGCTTTGCTTGCTTGCCGTTTGAGCAATCAAGTCATCCAACCAAGTCATATCCGACAAGTCTGCCCAAACCACATGATTGGCCTCTTCAGCACTGGCTAATAGCGTCTGAGCATGAACACCCATCTTCATGGTATTTGAACGAGGTTCGATTAGCGCAATAATCATCTTATCCTGACCAACCTTATTACGCAAGCCAGCCAAGGTGGTTTGGATAGCCGTCGGGTGATGGGCGAAGTCATCATAAACATGTACATCATTAACCGAAGCCAACAACTGCATGCGTCGCTTCACACCACCAAAACAGGATAAGGCCTCGGCACCATGTTTTAGACTTACGCCAACATGGCGAGCAGCCAGCATTGCTGCAACACCGTTTTGAACATTATGGTCGCCAGTCATGTTCCAATCGACTTGTACGGTTTCATTTGCCAAGATCAGTTGAAATGAACTGCCTGACTCACTTAGCTTTTTCCAGATAGCTTTATCTGTTGTACTTTGATCATCAGAAAATACTTCCTGCTCAGACCAGCAACCTTTTTCGATTACCTGATCAATGGCCGTCACATTCTCTGGATAAATTACTCGCCCATTTTCTGGAATGGTTCGAATAACATGGTGAAATTGAGTCTGGATTGCAGCAAGATCAGCGAAGATGTCTGCATGATCGAACTCAAGGTTATTAACAATAAAAGTGCGAGGGCGATAATGGACAAATTTCGAACGCTTATCAAAGAAGGCGCTATCGTACTCATCGGCTTCAATGACAAAGAACGGCGTTTCACCCAAGCGGGCCGAACAAGGAAAGTTTTCAGGCACGCCTCCAATCAGGAAGCCAGGCGACATACCCGTATATTCCAAAATCCAGGCAAGCATACTGCTGGTGGTGGTTTTGCCATGCGTACCGGCAACACCCATCACCCACTTTCCTGGCAAGATATGATCTGCCAAGAAGCCTGGCCCGGAAGTATACTTCAAACCTTGATTGAGAATAGCTTCCAGCAAGGGGTTGCCACGACTGATAGCATTACCGATAACATAAAGATCTGCACCAAGTTCTAACTGATCTACCGAAAAGCCGGAAATTAGCTCAATGCCTTGAGACTCCAACTGCGTACTCATTGGTGGATAAACACCCTGATCACAGCCAGTCACTTTAATACCCATCTCTTTGGCCAGCACCGCCAAGCTTCCCATAAAGGTGCCACAAATACCTAAAATATGAATATGCATGTTGAGTCTCAAGTTGTGAAGGTCATTCGGTAGAGGGCTCGAAGCCCTCTATGTAACAAGGAAGGTTTAGAAAGTCGTCGTACGATCGACTTCAATCGCAGCATCCATTGCTTCCAGTAAGGCTTTGCGTGATTTTAGCTTAGTACCGTGATGAGCCTTCATATTCAGCTTTTTATACTCTTCAGCCAACGCTTTAGCTTCAGTCATTAGCTGATCTGCATCGACAAGCTTATCCAAAAATCCTGCATCAACAGCCGTTTCAACATCAAAGATTTCTGCATTCATTACCGAGCGATTAAAGTAGTTTGTCGGGATACGACCACGCGCCATTTCAATGCCTGCCTGGTGCATTGTCATACCAATCGCCACTTCATTCAGACCTAGCTTAAATGGACCTTTAGCACCAATACGGTAATCGCTACATAAAAGAATAAAGGAGCCTTTGGCAATCGCATGACCGCTACATGCAGCAATAATTGGCGTAGGAAAAGCCAACATTCTACGCGTTAAAGTAGAACCTTCTGCCACAAGCGCAGTCGCATGATCCATACTCTTCTGCATGGTTTTCAAATCATATCCACCCGAGAATATACCTTCCTGACCAGTGATAATAACCACCGCTCCGGTCTCTTCAGCATGATCAAGCGCTTCATTCAATTCTGCAATGACCTGGTGAGAAATTGCATTCACCTTACCGTTTTGAATTTTGATCGTGGCTACTTTATCTTGCAACTCAAACTGTACCAGTTCCATACTAACTCCTAACTATATCTCTTATGTTTTTTGTCCAACCGAGGGTTGTTCGAATTAATGTAATATACGGTCTTCACGCTCTTTTTCTTCAGCTTCGACAATCGATTTAGATAGTGCCCCGGCAGCTTGAACACCCGCACCGATCATTGCTTTCGCTATCGCTGCTTTATGCTCCCCCAAAAAGCCTTCAACCTCTTCTGAAAATTGGATTTCGACCAAGAATTCGCCGTCATCATCCATTCGCTTCAAGGCGAAGCTACCGTTTTCTAATTCAACTATCTCTAAAAATGCGCTACTCATTCAAACTCCAAATTTATATAGAAACCTGCTCACCAGGTAAGTTATATAGTACCTGCGGCCTTCTTTACCATTCTGTTTGTTGCTCTCGCCTTTGCTGAATATAAGTTTTTACTTCTTCAATAAGTTCTAACAAAGTCAGCTCTCTATCACCTTCAATAGCTGTCTCGGTCAAATTAATAACCTCAATTCGAGGCACACTTGCTTCTGTGCTAGCTGCTTGCCTAGAATGCGGCGAATTTTCTCTGTAGAGCAGAGGGTCAACAGATAAAGCCAACAAGCGTTGATACCAACTTCCTTGCTCCTGCTTCTGCGCAAACAGGAACTGGCAATCGGGCATATTCTGCGCCAATTCTGAAGACTCATCTTGCAAGGCGTCAGCAGGGATCTTTAAATAGGCTGATAATTCTTCTAGCCAGGCTTCCCAGGCATACTTCAAACTCAAACTAGCGCCAACAACGGCAGCCTGTGCAAGCGCAGCATTAGTACTTGTCTCTGCCTGCTTTGCTTGTGTTTGTGCTGCATACAAATAAGTGTTCACCCTGCTCTTAATATCACTCACCTAAAAGACTCCGTCGACACACACTTACAGCCCAGAAACCCTGTTAAATTGGATTTCCAGACTAATACCTGAGACTAATAAACGCTCCAGTATACCCCATTCAGAGCATGGGGTCATGACTGCTCTGAATATGGAACTTTAATTATCCTGAAGACTTGCTGAATGGGCATTCATGCACTTTAATTAGTAATCATAAATACATCCCGTGGAAAGACCTTTTCATATGACAACACGCGTCCTGATCTGCGACGACTCCAGCGTAGCTAGAAAGCAAATGGCGAGAACCTTGCCAAGTGACTGGGAAATAGAAGTTTCATTTGCGAAACATGGTGAAGAAGCATTGGCAGCCATTAAAGAGGGTTTGGGAGACATTATGTTTCTCGACCTCAACATGCCAGTCATGGATGGTTATGAAACCTTAGAGCAGATTCAGAAACAAGATTTGCCAACGATGGTAATTGTCGTATCAGGAGATATTCAACCTGAAGCACATGAACGCGTTAAGGCTCTAGGCGCAATCGACTTCATTAAGAAACCTACTTCGACTGAAGCGCTCACAGAGCTACTTGAGAAATTTGGCCTTTACAGAGCACCAGAGCCCTCAGCCGCTCCTGCTACGCCTGCAAGAGCACCGATAATTAAGAAAGGTGAAATCGGCAATATTGGCACCCGCGACTGCATGCAAGAAATAGCGAATGTCGCAATGGGACAAGCAGCTGACCTACTCGCTCGGCTTTTGAAAGTCTTCGTAAAACTGCCTATACCAAACGTTAACTTGCTCGAAGTTAGTGAGTTAGAAATGGCCTTATCACTCACCGAGCAACAAGACACCTACTCTGCCGTTTGCCAAGGTTTTATCGGTTCGGGTATTAGTGGTGAAGCCTTGCTCAATTTCAGTGATTCAAGTTTTGGTGATATCGCCAAGCTGCTCGACTACAAAGGCGAAGTCGATCGCATGGTTGAGCTTGAGCTACTAATGGAAGTGGCCAGTATTCTAGTGGGCGCCTGTACTAACGGTATTGCCCAACAACTCGACACCACCTTCAGTCAAGGGCACCCGGTTGTTTTAGGGCAGCATGTCAAAGTAAGTGAATTGATCAAAGCCAATGCCAAGCGCTGGAAGAAAACACTCGCCATTGAAATCACTTACGAAATTGAAAACTACAACATTAGTTGCGACCTGTTATTACTGTTCACTGAAGATTCACTGGACAATTTGAACAAACGACTTTCCTACTTGATGGATTAATAGCCGAACTATGGAACGATCACAGATAGATATAAAAGAATTTCACTGGCTGATGGATATGCTGCAAACCATCGATGTCGGCCTCGTGGTACTGGATCGCAACTTTAGCATTAAAGTTTGGAACAGTTTCATGGAGAGCCATAGCGGCATAACTCCATTGCAGACCAAAGACAAGAATCTCTTTGACTTATTCCCTGATTTGCCCAGAGATTGGCTAGAGCATAAATCTAATTCAGTGTTTATGTTAAAAAACCGCTCCTTTATGACCTGGGAGCAGCGACCTTATCTGTTCAAATTCAAAAACTACCGCCCAATTACCGGCACAGAACCATTCATGTACCAAAACGTGACCATCTCACCTTTGGTATCTGCTGATGGAACGGTAAACCATATCGCTATCATTCTCTATGACGTGACTGATATTGCCGCGAACCGGAACGCACTGGAACGAGCGAACTCTGAATTAGAAATGCTGAGTCGAACTGATCGCCTGACTCGGCTAAACAATCGAGGTTATTGGGAAGAGTGCCTAGAAGCAGAGTTTAGCCGTTATAAGCGCTATCACACGACTTGCTCTGTCATTATGTTTGATATTGACCACTTCAAGAAGGTAAATGACACCTATGGTCACCAAGCCGGCGATGAAGTAATCAGGCAAGTTTCTCAGGCACTTCGGGATAACCTTCGTAAAACTGATATTGCCGGCCGCTACGGTGGTGAAGAGTTTGGCGTTATTCTTGGTAACACCGATGCCGAACATTCCATGGTTTTCTGCGAACGTGTTCGCAAACAGATCGAAGCCATGGAAGTTGTTCATGACGGTAAAACAATCAAATTTACCATTAGCTTGGGAATTAGTCAGGCTGTTGAAGCCACTAGCGACTATATGACCTGGCTTGAACAAGCTGACCAAGCCTTATATGCCTCTAAAGAAGGCGGGCGAAACCAGACCAATACATTCTCCCATAGTTAAAATCTAGCGTGCCGCCGAAAGGTGTGTCGCGCTAGAGATAACGTCATCAACCACGACAATTCTAATAATATTTTGGAGTCACTATGATCCGCCGCTCAAAGTTTCAAAACATAAGCTTTGCTATTCTTGCCGCCGCTAGCGCATCAGCACTTTCCCAAACATTAGCCCCTGCTCAATCCGTATCGCCATTACAAGAAGAAATACAGTGGCTACAGGCAGAGACTTATGTTTCTACGGCAACTAAGACTTTGGAAGATATTAAGAAAAGTGGAGCAAGTGTTACCGTCATTACCGCTGCTGACTTAAAAAGAATGGGTGCGCGCAACCTAATGGACGCACTAAAGCGCGTACCTGGCTTAGGTGTTTACCAAACTAATATGGGAAGGTCTACCCTCGAGATAAGAGGGCTAAAAACAGACTTCAGTGAAAAAGTATTATTTCTAATCAATGGCCACGCTAACAATAACAACCTGGTAAATGGTGGTGCACTAAGCTCTTACAACAACTTTATTGTCGATGACATTAGCCGGGTAGAAATTGTCCGTGGCCCTGGCTCAGCACTCTACGGAGCCAATGCTTTTGTCGCCGTAATTAACATCATCACCAAAACGGCTCAGAATACACAAGAAACAACACTAAGCGCAGGCATCGGAAGTGACCAATCAAGGAAGCTCAATGCATCGTATCGCGATGGTACAGGCCCTTTAAAGATGGTGAACAGATTGTAGCCATCATTTCGGACTACATTATGCCTGTTACCAAAGGCGATAAGTTCTTGATTGACGTTCATGCCATGTTCCCTGATATCATCAAGATAATACTCACGGGTCATGCCGATAGCTCAGCAGTCCAAGAAGCCTATGAACAAGCGAATCTTGCCGCCTGTTTTGGCAAGCCCTGGGAAATAGAGGATATACTCACCTGCTTAAGAGAGCATTTATCCAATAAGTAGCTGTACGGAGACAGAAGTCTAAGCATGGGAATTCGCAACAAACTACTTTTCATCATTGCTAGTGCACTTTTACTTGTGCTTTATGTCAGCACTCACCTTCAAATAAACCTACACAAGCAAGCATTTGATACCGAGTTAGAGAAGCGTATCGTTCTGCTAAAACATAACCTCAACCAACAAGCACTCGTCCAAGCCCAAGCGTTGAGTAGCTCGATCGCAGAAAACCTGGCATCGTTCAATCTTTTTTCTCTAACCCAAATTATTAACGATTCTGTCAACAACACACCAGAGCTGCAGCAAGCTATTTTAGTATCCAAAAACGGCAAAGTATTTATCCACACATCAGATCCGTTGCAGCAACAGCTACCCTATCAGCCGACAAATCATGGCAGCATTAGTCAGGTGAGCATAAAAACCCCTGATAGTATTTCAGTCCTCGGGATTAATAACCCTGAAGACAGCGCTCTTCCGATCTCTTCACTTGAATACCGCGTACCGATAACTATTGGAGAATCCCACTGGGGTGATATTTACCTTCTATATTCGCTGAAAAAACTGAACAAAGTGATCACCCAATCTATTGCAGAAAATACTCAACTACAAGAAGAACAAACGAACAAGGCATTTTATAGTGCCGGAGCGATTTTGTTAGTCGCCTTTGTGCTGATCTCTCAGTTAGCAGAGCGCTTAGTTGAGCCCATAGTGCGTTTAAGCGCTTACACCAAAGAAATTGCAAACGGAAACTTCACTAAAGTCCATAACGCCGCAATAACTGGTACTGATGAAATTGCCGAACTCAGTCATAACTTCACCGACATGGCTAAAAACCTGGAAGAAAATTACCTAGAACAAGCGCAATATAATTTAACGCTTGACGCAAAAGTTAATGAGCGAACAAAGGCGCTGCATAAGAAGAACGAAGAGTTACTTAACGCCTTCAAAAAAGTAGAAGAAAGCCAACAGCAGTTAATATACTCAGAAAAAATTGCAGCACTTGGTCAACTGATCGCAGGTATTGCTCACGAAATCAATACGCCTCTCGGGGCAATAGGCGCATCGGCCAGTAATACCTCTATGAGTTTGGAAGACCACCTTACCCAACTGAAACCTATTCTGGAAAAAAGCCCCGACCCTGACGCTCAAGCACTGAATAAGATCATCTCGCTGATAGGGAGGTCGACGAATAATCATTCCGACTCCCTTAGCACGCGTGAGGAAAGGGCAATTAAGCGCTCTCTATCAAAAGAACTTGCTCCCCATCATCAGGAAGGTGCTGAAGATCTAGCAGAATTGCTATTGGAAATGGGCTTACACGATCAGCTCAGCGCACTAAAACCTGAAATTCTCGACCCTGAAAATAACAAAATCGTTTCCCTCGCTCACTCCCTTACGAGTATTCGAAGAAACAACATGACCATTCATACCGCCATCGCGCGCGTATCAAAAATAGTCTTTGCCTTGAAGAGTTTCTCTCATCAAGACTGCAGCGGAGAAATGATTCAAAGCAATATCAACGACGGCATTAAAACAGTCTTGGTGCTTTACCAGAACCAGTTTAAGCAAGGCTGTGAAGTGCACTTGGACTATGGTGATTTACCCTCAACACTCTGCTACCCCGACGAACTAAACCAAGTCTGGACCAACTTAACCCATAACGCACTTCAAGCAATGCATAATGAAGGTGAATTATCGGTCTCTACCAAAGTACAGGAGGGTAATATTCTTGTGCAGTTCACCGACAACGGTCCAGGAATTCCTGAGGATATCCAAGAAAAGGTATTTTCATCCTTCTTTACCACAAAACCAGCCGGAGAAGGCAGCGGTTTAGGACTAGGAATCTGTAAGAAAATTGTCGATAAGCATCAAGGAAATATTGATTTTGAGAGTGAAGTTGGGCGCACGACTTTCTCGGTAAGTATTCCGATTAGAGTTAAATAGCTCAGAATCGCTAGCCTTTACCCATTTTACTTTTGACTAGGATAAAACAAAAAAAAGGAGCTTGGCCGAAACCAAACTCCTTCTTATTTAACTTGTGTCGAAATGTAATGAACTACTTAGATAAATCCAACAATAGCTTATTCAAACGAGACACAAAGGCACCTGGATCTTTCAGCTGTTCGCCGCTAGCCAAGGCTGCCTGGTCAAACAAGACGTTGGCCAAGTCGTTGAAACGGTCATCATTTTGCTCTTCGTTCAACTTCTGAACCAATGGGTGCTCCGGGTTCACTTCGAAGCTTGGTTTAGTCTCTGGAACAGCCTGACCAGCTGCTTCCATGATCTTCTTCATTTGTGCGTCCATATCGTGTGCACCGGCCACCAAGCAAGCTGGCGAGTCAGTCAGACGATTAGTAACACGAACTTCTTCAACCTTGTCGCTTAACAAGTCTTTGATCTGGCCGATCAAGCTTTCATAAGTTTTGCTCGCTTCTTCGATCTGTTTTTTGTCTTCTTCGTCTTCGATATCACCTAGATCTAGCTCGCCTTTGGTGATGTCTTGCAAGTGCTTACCGTCAAAGTCACTCAAGTAAGAAATCATCCAGCCATCAACACGATCACTCAGCACAAGCACTTCAATACCCTTTTTACGGAAGATTTCCATGTGAGGGCTACTGATACCGGCTGCATAGCTCTCAGCGCTAACATAGTAGATCTTGTCTTGGCTCTCTTGCATACGTTCAATGTACTGCGCTAGAGAAACTGTCTGCTTGCTATCCCCTTCAGTGGACGCAAAACGTAATAAACCGGCAACTTTCTCTTTATTTCCAAAGTCTTCAGCCAAGCCTTCCTTGATTACCTGGCCAAACTCATCCCAGAAAGACTGATACTTTTCAGCATCGTTCTTCGCCATCTTGGTCAACATATCAAGAACACGCTTGGTCAAAGCAGTCTTCATACTTTCAACGGTCTTGTCACTCTGCAAGATTTCACGAGAGACGTTCAGCGAAAGATCGCGAGTATCAACAATACCTTTAACAAACCGTAGGTACAGAGGCAGGAACTGCTCAGCTTCATCCATGATGAAAACACGCTGAACGTACAACTTGAGCCCTTTCGGTACATCGCGGTTGTACATATCAAAAGGCGCTTTTGAAGGAATATACAATAAGCTTGTGTAGTCCAATTTACCTTCAACACGGTTATGAGACCAAGTTAGTGGCTCTTGGAAGTCATGAGAAATATGCTTATAGAAAGATTGATACTCTTCTTCTTTGATTTCAGACTTAGACAAAGACCAAAGCGCTGTGGCTTCGTTGACTGTCTCGTCTTTTGGCTCTTCTGGCTCTTTACCTTCTTCAGCAGGCATTGGCTCAGACTTCATCACAACCGGGAAGGCGATATGGTCAGAATACTTCTTAACCAGACTACGTAGCTTCCAGCCGTTAGCAAACTCAGCCTCTTCCTCTTTCAGGTGAAGCACAATCGAAGTACCACGCTCGGCACGCTCGATATTCTCTATGGTGAATTCACCTTCACCTTCGGAGCTCCAGTGAACACCTTCCGCTTTATCTGTACCCGCTTTACGCGTGAATACATCAACTTTCTTGGCAACAATAAATGCGGAATAGAACCCAACACCGAACTGACCAATCAACTGAGAATCTTGCTGGCTATCACCTGTTAGCTTAGACATAAACTCGGCAGTGCCTGACTTGGCAATCGTACCTAAGTGGTTAATGACATCATCACGATTCATACCGATACCGTTATCAGTTAATGTCACTGTCTTGGCTTCTTCATCAAACTCTAGACGAATCTTCAGATCACCATCGTCTTCGTACAAAGAGTTGTTAGATAGCGCTTCAAAACGCAGCTTATCTTCTGCATCGGAAGCATTTGAAATCAATTCGCGTAAGAAGATCTCTTTATTTGAATAAAGGGAATGGATCATCAAATGTAGAAGCTGCTTAACCTCTGTTTGAAAGCCAAGGGTTTCCTGCTTTGCTTCTAAATTATCTTGTGCTGACATATATTTGTTTCTCTCGTTTTTCGTTGTTCAGAAAAATTGATTTGTCGCTTTCCGGCAGCAATTTATCTCAAACTTATGAGAGGGACTGCATTATCAATGCAGCCTTGCTTACCACCGACCTGAAAAGCCTTGAAACCTTATGTGGGGATGGCATTTTTAATTTCAAGTAATTTTTATCGTGTTTTGTTTCGAGCTGTTTCGCGCACAAAGCCAGATTATGGTTTAATGCCCTCCACCTACCTTTACAAAGATAAATTGAGAATCATGTTAAAAGCCCTTACCACACTATTATTCGCAGTTGTTTTGATTATTGGCCTCGGTGCGGCCGCACTCGATGGTTTCTACGGCGGCGGCGATGCCTTCCCTGATAGAAGTGGCCAGCCCCTGCTCCCGGCTGAAGCGCTTATCAAAGTTGCTGACCTGCCCTACCCTCCTGGAAACATCGCAGTCTCGAAAAATGAGCGCATCTTTTTCACTTATCATCCGGAAGGTTTTCCACCCTATAACATCGCAGAACTGGTTGATGGCGAAGCCAAACCATTTGAGTTCGAGTCACCAGCTGGTCTTAACTTGAGTACTGTTCTATCAATGCGTTTAGACAGACAAGGCCGCTTATGGCTACTCGACTATGGTGACCATGGGCAAGAAACACCTCAGATCCTTGCCGTGGATATTGAGTCCCGCGAGGTTGTGCATCATCATCGTTTTAGTTCAGATATTGCAGGGCTAGGCTCACATATGAATGACTTCCAAGTCAGTCATGATGGCACACGCATCTATATCGCCAATGCAAGTATCATAGGTCTTAGCCCATCTATCATCGTTTATGATGTGATAGAACAGCGTGCTCGTATTGCTATTGAAGACCACGACTCGGTCGACCCGGACTACTATGTTCCTCATGTCGAAGGTGTGAAAATGCTGATGTTTGGTGTTTTTGCTATTCGCCCTGGCGTTGACTCTATTGCGCTAGACCGCAACGAAGAATGGCTTTACTTTGCTCCCGTTACCGACGAGAAGATGTGGCGCGTACGGGTAAGTGATTTGAATAATCCTGCACTAAGTGCAGAAGCGCTGAAAACTAAAATCGAAGCTTTTGGTGAAAAGACCATGAGCGATGGCATCACTATCGATGATGAGGACACTCTATACATCAGCGATCTGGAGCATTCGGCTATCATACAGATGCGCTCTGATGGTTCCATACAAACACTTTACAAAGACAAGAAGCTTCGCTGGCCTGATGGTTTCAGCTTCGGCCCGAATGGCTGGTTATACGTTACTGCTAGTGCGCTACAAAGTGTGATAGCCAAGCCTGACCAGTACATTCAAGAAAAAGGCCCTTATCAGATATTTAAATTGAAGACCGATACCACTGCTTACCCTGGGCATTGAGGTTGAATTTCAAAGGGGTCAGACTCGATTGAATTTCAATCGAGTCTGACCCCTTTGAAAAACCTAATCCTCTAACAAAAAATGCGCTCTGGCCAAGGCAATTGGCTTATCGCGGCTTTCTTGCCAGGCGTGAACTTCGACATTAGCAACGCGGCCACCCTGGCGGGTCACATTACAATAGGCATAGGTATCCTGGTTTGCACCGGCACGTAAGTAATCTAATGAAAAATCAATAATTTTGGGAAATTTCAAAGTCGACTGAGATACCAGCAAATACATAGCACTAGACAATTCCATAAAGCCACCAATGACACCACCATGAATTGCGGGAAGAATAGGATTACCAATATTGCCTTCCTTCTGATTTAACTTAAAGGTTAGCTCTCCTCTATCATCCAGGCATTCAATGCCAATCAATTGCGCATAAGGAATAGCTGAGGTCAGTATCTTGTAGTCGCTCTTGTCGCGCGCTTGTATCACCGAATCTTTAAAATCTTCGGGCAGAGAAACCTTGCCAATATTCTTTGATTGATAAACAGGAATATCTTTCGTCATCACATCTAAGGAAGGAATGCCCTTCTCGCCCATACGCATAAAGGTTGCGACACAATGCGCCACAGTCCGGTCAATCTGATAAGCCTCACACTTCATAAACAAGATATTGTTGGTTGAACGGTAGCAGCTTGCTCTCGCGAATACTGACTGCCCCGGTTTTGCCTGGCGCATATAGTCAACACGCAAATCTAGTGTTGGGCAGAGTTCAAACTCCGGCATTGCACATAGCACACCGGCACCTGCGGTCGTATCCATCAAGGTGGTAATCGCACCACCATGAATAACCCCTGAATCTGGGTTACCGATAATCTTCTCGCTGTAAGGCAATTCTAGTATCAGCTCGTTTTCTCTTGCAGAAACAACCTTAATACCCAACTCCTGGCACTGAGCCAATACGCTTACAAAGCTTTCGACTTGGGTAAACAACATGGTTTCGTCTCTCATTCATTCTCTCACAATCAGCGTTACATAATTTAGCTGGGAACGCTTATTCTAGTTAAGCATAAAATGTCAGCTCCTTATCAGCTAACATATTTGAAGCGCCGAAGTATAACCAATGTCACACTTTTTAAGAAATGTAATTAATCAGGAGATTTCCACCTAGCATCCTATTTATAACAATAGTAATTACTCATTTGCTATTGAAAAGAGTGAATCCATTAGCGCAAAATTGACTTACTGTTAACTAGAACCCGGTATTGTCTTATGCGCCCCATTTTTACTTATCTTCTACTCTGCCTAACCTTGCTCTGTAGCGCTTGCTCTGTAAACCCGGTAACCGGAGAAAAGCAGCTAATGTTCAGCTCTTTTTCTGAAGACGTTAAAATAGGCCAGCAACAATACCAACCAGCACAGCAATCACAAGGTGGCGCCTACAACCTTGATCCGAAGCTTAGTGAATATGTCAGCACGGTTGGTATGAGGCTCGCCGCCCTTAGTGATGTCCCAAAACTTCCCTATGAGTTTGTCGTTCTCAATAACTCAGTCCCTAATGCTTGGGCCCTGCCATCAGGCAAGATTGCTATTAATCGTGGCCTGCTCTTAAAGCTGGAAAGTGAAGCTCAACTAGCTGCAGTGCTTAGTCATGAAATTGTTCACGCTGCTGCCAGACACGGCGCCCAGCGTCAGCGTGATAATTTACTGGTTCAAGTCGGCATGGCGGGCCTGGGTTTAGGCTTGGCGAATAATGACTATCGAGACTTAATTATTGGCGGTGCGAACTTAGGGGCAAGGTTAACCACTGCCAAATATGGACGCGACCACGAGCTGGAATCAGACCACTACGGCATGAAATATATGGCTAAGGCTGGCTACAACCTGCAGGGCGCTGTTGAACTTCAAAAGGTTTTTGTCTCACTATCAAAGCAGCAAAAAAGTTCATGGCTTGACGGTTTATTTGCTTCACACCCGCCCTCTCAAGAACGGGTAGAAGCAAATATCAAATACGCTGCCTCAAACCCTGTCAAAGACGCCTTCTCGGGTAAAGAGGCGTATCAACAAGCCATCGCCTACCTCAAGAGTAAACAAGAAGCTTACGACCTGGCAGACCAGGCGAATGCCGCCCTGGCACAAAAAGATTACGACCTGGCGCTTAGCCTTATTTCTAAAGCAAGTAATATAGAACCTAAAGAAGCACTATTTAGCGCCATAAAAGGCGATGCATTGGCCGCTAAGGGAAATAAAGATTCTGCACTTGCGGCCCATATGCGCGCCACAGAGCTCAACCCAAATCAATTTTCTTATTACTTAAAGCGTGCTCAAAGCTATGCCGCTCTAGGCCAATCTAGCTATGCCATTGATGATTATCGCTATAGCATGCGTTTACTACCAACAAGTATTGCTGCCCTACAATTAGGAGAGCTATACAGCGAGTCTCAGAATCAGGAACAAGCACTTAAGTACTATGCACAAGCAGCCCAGGCGCAAGGCGATATAGGTCAACAGGCAAAACTAAAACTGGCCCTAATCGAAATTAAGCAAACACCGGAAAAATACTTAAAGGCCAAGCATGTTCAAGACCCTAAAGGGCCTTTATTGGTGACAATAGAAAACCATAGTCCACTGAACATTGGCGCTCTACAGTTGCGCACGCAGCTAATTGACGCAAATGGAAAAGTAATTAAGATTGAAGAATGGTCAATTAACGAAACGATTCCGGCGCAAAAACGCAGCCCCTACTATCCTGCCAAAGTTGTTTATCACTTAAAAACAGGCGAAAAGGTTAAAACCAGCATTAGCTCGGTGACACTTGAATAGAAACACCAATTAGGAACCGTTTTGTTTGCTTGATATCCATTGGCGAGTATTAGCACCAAGTACCAGTAAAGCCGGTGTTAGAAACAAGGTGAGGACTGTGGCAAACGCCAATCCACCAGCAATGGCACTAGATAACTGAGTCCACCACTGTGTAGAAGGTGCACCAAAAGCTACGTCGCGATTGATAAAGTCGATATTCATCGATAAGACCATCGGTATCAAACCAAGAACAGTGGTTCCTGCAGTCAATAACACGGGTCGCATACGAATCTCACCCGTCATCAAAGCCGCCTGATAAGGGCTAACTCCATTGTTGATATACGAGTTATAGGTATCAATCAATACAATATTATTGTTCACAACGATACCTGCCAAGGCAATGATACCCAAGCCGACCATCACGATACCGAAAGGCTGAGCTGTGATCAGCAGGCCCAGTAAAACCCCCGCGGTTGAAAAGACAATCGCACTCAATACTAAAATACTCTGATAAAAGCTGTTGAACTGTATGACGAGAATCAAAAGCATTAGAAAGATTGCCGTCATAAAAGCCGTACCGAGGAATTCTGCTGTTTCCTTCTGATCCTGTTCTTCCCCTTTTACGGCGATGCGTACATCTGGCTTAAATTCTGACAGATCGAACTCAGCTTGCAGAGCTTGTAGGCGCTCGCTAGGTAGCAGTCCTTCAAGAACATCTGACTGAATCGTAATAGCCCGTTTACCGTCAACCCGTTTTATCGTGCCATTCTTCGGCGCAGGATTCAGCGACACAAAGTTACTAATGGGCACCATGCCTTTTGAGGTTTGGATTCTGAAATTATCAAACTGATTGAGGTTTCTGAACTGTTCAGGGAAGCGAATACTAATATCGACTTCCTCTATCGTATCGTCCGGTCTAAAGTCGGCAACGCGATAGCCGTTCGTAATCATTTGAATGGCGCTACCGATCAAAGCGATATCGGCACCAAAACGTGCTGCGGCCTCTCTATCTACATCTAGTCGCCATTCGATACCCGGTAGCGCTCGATCATCCTCAATATCTTTAAAACCTTCGAGGGCTTCCATCTTTGAGAGGATAAGCTCAACCGCTTGCTCAGTGTGCTCAGGGTAGATTGCACTAACCTGCAACTTGATCGGTTTACCGCCAGAAGGGCCATTCTCTGCTTTGCGAAACTCCAACTTTACACCTGAAATATCAGCGGTCATCGCCTCCATTTCTGTGAGAATTTCTGACGCTACACGCCGCTTATCCCAATCAACAAATTGAAACTGAATTGAACCGATCACATCCTCGGCCATTGCATTCTGAGCTTGATTGAAAGAACGGGCATAAATTGATTCAAGCTCGTTTTTGCCTTCAATCAGACTTAAAAACCGACGTTCAACCTGTTTTAACAAGGCATCTTTTTCATGTATCGATAAGTCACCTCTAGCGTGAATAAGAACCTGCGCGCTATCCGGTTCGACATCTGGAAAGAACTCTACACCCTTTCCGAAAGCCCCATAGGCGACATAACTGAAGACTATGACGCCCAGTGCACCGATAAATGTTAAGCCCGGTCTCTTCAGCAAGGCAC
>NZ_LWGG01001197.1:0-29227 GCF_001635365.1 Oleiphilus sp. HI0128
ATTTTAATATAAGGTGTCACTATGAGAACTGAAGTCGTTACTACATTAAAGAGACAAGCAACGAAACTGCTTGCAGATCTGCATGAGTCAAAAGAACCTATTCTTATAACTGAACATGGCCAGCCATCAGCCTATTTGGTTGATGTGGCTGATTATGAGTTGATGGTAGATCGGATGAAAATCCTGGAAGGTATCGCGAAAGGCGAACAGGCAATCCGTGAAGGTCGAACAATGGACATGTCGCAAGCTAAAGAGAAGATGAGTAAATGGCTCAAATAATCTGGACTGAGCCAGCATTAATTAATCTGAACGATATTGCAGATTATATTGAAGTTAGTAATCCGTACGCTGCGAGGCAGCTAGTAGAAAACGTTTTCAGCAAGGTGCAGAGGCTCGAACAATTCCCTGACTCAGGCAGAGTACCTGAAGAAATTTCGACTCTAAATTATAGAGAAGTTGTAGTAAATCCTTGTCGTGTTTTCTACAAAGTAGATAGCGACTCAGCCTATATCCTTCACGTATTGAGGCAAGAAAGAGATTTACGAAAGTTTTTACTATCTTCCGAAAATAGAAGCTAACCAAGCGTTCAACCGGTCTCGCCTTCGGGTTCAAGCCGCACCTAAAGGCGTTACATGTAAAAAATACAGGGTGTATTGTGCAAGTAGATAGAATTGATCACTTAGTTTTAACCGTCAAAGATATTGAGGAGAGTGTAAGTTTCTACCAATCAGTATTGGGCATGGAAAAAGTTATATTCGGTGAGTCCCGAGTTGCGTTGTCATTTGGCAATCAGAAAATAAACCTCCATCAACTGGGCAGTGAATTCGAACCTAAAGCGAATAATGTTAAATCAGGTAATGCTGATTTATGTTTTATTATTACCACCCCGATAGGTAGTGCTATCGAGCATTTAAACAGTTGTGACGTTACAGTGATCGAGGGGCCAGTAAGCCGTACAGGTGCAAAAGGTAAAGTTGAGTCAGTATATTTTAGAGATCCTGACGGCAACCTTATCGAGGTATCAAACTATCAAAACGTGTAACAAGGCCATCTTGCATCGCCCAGCCAAAAAACGGCTGGGCCGGACCTCACTTCGTTCGGCCACAAATGTAGGCGTTAGGAATATGAAACAATGAAATCGGTATCTACGGGTTTAAAAAAGATTCTTATTTTTACAGGAAGCACTGTAGCCTTATCAATTGGATATTATATATACGCCCTTAGCCTTTACCCGCCAGTTGAAGAGCGTGAAACATTTTTAGCTGAAATAGGTGAAGGGTTAGGAGAGATTGGTTTATGGCTACTCGTATTCATTTACGCCAGAACTCTAATCAAATTGTTTTTTGGAAAAGGGGCTATCGCTAAAAGGCTCTTACCAGAATACAGTATAGAGCTTGACCCGCCGCTTATAGATAGTTTGATCAATCTATTAAATAGAACGCATGTATATTTCGGTATCGGTGCGGTGGCTATAATACTTCTGCACATCGCTTTAATGGGTTTACCAATGCATATTCTTTTTTTCCCTGCGGTACTCGCACTAGTAATCTGGCAAGGGCTATTCGGTATTTTTATCAGCTGGCGATACTCTCCAAGAGAGTTGAAAAAATTGTCCTATCTTGTACATGCACAACTATTCACAGGTGTTATGATAGGTGTGTTCTCTTATTTTGGGCATCTGTTAATTGACGATTAAAATGCCTAACCAGTGCATTTACTCTAGAGTCCTGCAAATGCCGCTCATCTAAGTAAATCAATCCAGCAATATCGTGCAGGCAAAACAGAGGAGCATGGATTGCTCGATGATTGAAATATTAGCATCGACTACGGAGGCGTAGTCAGATTATGTTTACTGGCAAGGCCAAGACAAGAAAACACTTAAACGTATCAACAAGCTCATACCCGATACTCAACGTCATCATTTTGATGGGTATACGTAAACCTGAGCCTCTTAAAGAAAGCCTAGCTGATTTCTGGTCTCGCCGCATAGATGACAGTAATCGGTTGGTATATGTTGTTGACGATAATAAACTTATAATTATATCTTACCGTTACCACTATGAAAAATAATTTAACGAAGCATTCAGCAGGACTAGCCTCCCGCTCGCCCGGTTAACGGGGCGTTAGGCAAAAAATAGACTTCAACATCGAGGTATAATTGAATGGAATCAACACTAAAATACATCTTGTATGCACTAGCTTTAGTCGTCGCAATAACTGGGTTAAATGTCTTATTTGGTGGTGCTTCCGCAATTCCGGGTTCAACCGGAGGTGCAGAAGCAACAGTGGATAACGAATTAAGATTTTTCTCTGTTTTCTGGTTAGCTTATGGGGCCTTTTGCTTTTGGGTCGCTCAAAATATTCAGGCTCAATATAAGTTCATTCCATCTATTGCTTTGGTATTTTTTATTGGTGGGCTTGGCCGTTTAATTTCAATATTGTCCGTAGGACCTCCAGCTAGTGTTCTAATTCCGGCGATGATTTTAGAGTTTGTTATCCCAATAGCTATCTATGGTATTTACTGGAAAAAATATATTAAAAACATAACCAAGCAATCTTGTGGAACTCCGTGAGCTTTAATAAGGAAATTCATGCCAAAATTCGAAATGGAAATATCGTTGCCAGTTTGCCCCGAAAATTTATCGGCAGACCTATTGGTCATGTCGGGGGTTAATTACGAGTTATCTCCCATATTAAAAATGTCGGCCCCTCAACAATGGCCGGCAAAACCAATATCTGAGTGGCCAGTAAATGACGATATATTTTCGAGCATAATCTTATTATTTGGGTTCATCCCGGTTGATTTACACCGATTTAAATTTAGATCGGTCAATAGCATGGGTTTTATCGAATCATCAAAAACTATGCTCAATAATGTGTGGTCACATGAGCAAACTATTTCAGCTGATGGTTCAGGGGCAAAAATAAGAGATGTCGTTTATTTCAAAAGTAAATTAGGCTTTTTAGGTTATTTATTTAAACCAGTATTTCAATCAATATTTGCTCATCGTCATAAACGGTTAAAATCAAAGTATGCAAAAAGCAGCTAACAAGGCCTCATAGGGGCATCGTTAAGTTTCCTAAGAGGGGGTTTTCAACTAAGCTAGTAACTGGAATTTTTCTACACTGATGATCAAGGGGCAGATATGAAGTTGTCAGTAAATCAGTTCTTATTGTTCATAATTGCTTTACTTTGTGTACAGTTGGCGTGGGCAAATGAAGCAATAGACATTGTCACAGATCCATGGCCTCCATTTGCCTATGAAGAAGATAATAAAGTGGTGGGAACCGACGTAGAAGTTGCGTTATCAGTATTTCAGAAGCTTGGCGTAACAGCTAATATTCGATTATTGCCATGAAAACGCTGCTTGGGTTTAGTTAAAAACAAAAAAGCTGACGCAATACTAGCCGCTTCTATAACTGAAGAAAGAAAGGAATTCCTACACTTTCCTAGTGAGCCAGTGTCTAAAGGCGTTACTGTATTTTTTAAGAAAGCAACAAACTCTATTTCTTCTATTGACTTAAATAACCCTAAAAACCTGCGTGTGGGGGCAATTCTTGGCTATAAATATTGTGATGAGTTAGACAATTCTCACCTATTAGAGAATGCATCGCGAGTACCGACTTTGGAACAAAGCTTGAATATGCTGTTACTGGGTCGCATCGATTTAGCAATAGGTGTCGAGCTAGTTGGCTTTCATAAAGCTCGGGAGATGGTTATTTTGGATCAATTAACTATCGTTGGGAGTAAGCGTTATTGCCCTGGCGGAAATTATTTAGCTTTTGCGAAGAAGCCAGGGCTTGAAGAGCTGTCATTGAGATTCAGTGAGGAGCTGACGAAGTTCAAGACAACTGATGAATATAAACAAATTCTAGCCAAATATGGAAAACTTCAGTAAGAGTTTAACCAAGCGCCCTACCGAACTCGCCTTCGGTTAACGCAGCGTTAGACAATCTTTATAGGGAAATATATCAATTGATCAAAAACACCATCTTTATTTTATCTCTAACACAGCTGTTCGGCTGTGCAACCACAAGTCAAGAAAGGCTCGCTCGGGCAAAAACTTATGAGGAAAGATCTGAGCGCGCTAATCAACAAGCTTCTAAAATTGGAAGTCTCCCTGGTACTCCAGATAATATTGAGTCGATGGAAAGAGCTTATGAAGAATCAGCTTATTACAAAGAAAAAGCACATGATACGAAGTACAAAAATACATGGGCTGAATTGATTGTTGGGGTCATTGCCCTTCTCATTGGAATCGCAACAAAATAAACATAACCAGACCAAGCAACAGGTTCTTTATGAAACTAAAAACAATTACTTTACTCTTAGCAAGCCACTTATCTATAGGCGCATTGGGTATCGGTTTGGGGATATATATCCTGCCAATTCTAACGGCACCGACTGCGCCTTCAGAGTCAACGATCTCAGAGATTTCTTCGCAAGCGCGATATACCGGGAAGTTTAAAAGAGACCTAGAGGATAGCGACACCTTTCACTGGGGCGAAGGCATCGTTTCGCTTAACACTGAGTACATTTCTTTAGCTGGCCAACTGGCTCCCGGGCCAGACTATAAGCTTTATCTTTCTAAAGAGTTCGTAGAAACCGAGCTTGATTTTCAGCGCTTGAAGTCGTCAATGCTTCAAGTTGGTGACGTGACAACCTTCGAAAACTTTGTCGTCAAAGTGCCTCAGGGCACCAATATAGCTGACTTTAGCTCAGTCATTGTTTGGTGTGAGGCCTTTGGTGAGTTTATTACGGCAGCCAAATATCAGTAAATGAGTTCAGCGAACAGACTCTGCAATTAAAATATTTGATTCGCCCAAACGGTTAAACCCGATGCGACACTGCCGAAGTGGTCGCCATCAAGCACCTCGATGTCACCAAATTTATTGTGAATTGCTTTACGAATAACAGGGGACTGACCCGATCCCCCCGTTATAAAAATTAGATCGGGTTGTGTTTGCGCTTGTGTAATCGCTTCTTCCATCAAGCTCAGCATTTTCATCAAGGGTCGGTCAATTGCTTCAGCAAACTGCTCTAGCTTTACGTCTTGACTCAGCCCATCTTCGATAAACTCAAGTGAGCTTGAAACCCTATCGGCTGAGGACAAGGCGATTTTGCATTGCTCTGCGCTGCGAACAAGCTGATGTTGCTGCTGATTATTTCGCATTGAGATAAAGCGTTTGATCAAGTCTGGCTCAACACAATCGCGTAGTAGCTGTTCAATATCCAAGCCTGTATTAAGTTCATTAAACCGTGTCTGAGCCGATACATCGTTAGTGCTCACTGCGTCCCAGAAAAGCTGGGTGGGAACAGGAAGACCGCTTTTGGTTTTTGACAACATGCCCAGAAGTGGCATGAGGTGCTTTCCTGCCAGCTGAATATCAAGATCGTTCCCCCCTACTCGCTCACCGCTATGCCCTAGAAAATCTTTTGATCGATCGCTCTTATCTCGGTAAGAAGGCCCCATTCTAACCATGGCACAGTCGCTCGTTCCACCACCGATATCGACAACTAAAACCGTTTTATCTGCATCGAGTGAACGTTCAAAACTCAGGCCTGCGGCAATAGGCTCAAATAAAAACTCAACATCTTTAAAACCAGCACGTTTTGCTGAGGTTTGCAGAATTTCCAAGGCCTGACGGTTACTCTGCTCGGCGTCCAAACCTTGAAAGTTTACAGGGCGACCAATTACAGTATGCGATATCGTATCGCCAAGTGTCTGTTCCGCACGCGCTTTAATAGATTGCATCATTGCCGTAACGATATCTTCAAATAGAAAAACCGCTTCTGGACGAAGTCCGCTGGCACCCAGAAAAGACTTCGGGGACTTTACAAAGTAGCCTTCTCCCGGCCATTGTAAATACTCTTCAAAGGCTTCATGGCCGACATAGACTATTCTTTCGTCTGAACCAAAACCTTGCTCCCGACGAACATGTTGAGCACGAGCTAAGTGGTTACTGCGCAGGTCGATATAGTCTGACTTAAGCTCATCAGTGGCAATAGACAAGCCGACACTTTCACTAATCAGTTCCCGGTCTAAAGCATACAAAGTCGACGGCATAAAGCGCTTGCCTTGCTCTAGCTCGAGCAAACGGACGCTATTCAAATTACTATCGTGAATACCTATTGCACAGTTTGAGGTTCCAAAGTCAAAACCCGAAATCATTCCACTACCACCTTTAATACCACTAGAAGAAGGACAAATAAAAAGGGCGCGAAAATTAACATAAGCTTCACGGCTTAGCCAGTTAAATATGGCAGGCTGTCTTTTACCTAATTGCTGAATCTATCGACTCCCTAGAAGTTATAGGTAGGGCATTGAAGTCCTACCCAAGACTTTATAAGCTACTCTCATAAAGTCGCTCTATCTAGGCACAGTAAGACTGCCTAACCGGGTATTAGTTTATGCAACAATTTTCAAGCAGTGCCGACGAGAAGATAGCCCTCGAACATGAAGCTGCCAAGCTTTTTATGCGTCACTATGAAAGGCTACACGGTCAAGAAATTCGGCATATTTGGCACAACAAACCAAATAAGCCAGATGTATCCTGCGAGTTGGAAGGCCTTCGACTCGATTTGGAAATTGCGCACCTATACGGCTCTGAAGCCGAAGCAATGGCGATATTGAAACGTGACCTGACGGATAAAACACGTGAAGCACTGCGCGAGCAGGCTAACTGTTCCAACGTGCATGAGCGTCTGCTTAGCGCTCTGAATAGAATACTGATGAACAAAGCCCAAAAGCACTACAAGTCCCAACGCGTATGGCTGATCATTCGAAATGCACACCCCGCATGGACATCAGAAGAAATCATCGCCTTAAGAGACAAAATCCATGTTCCTGAAGGGCACCCTTTCGAGCAGATTTGGATTGTTGCAGACTATCAAGCGCAGAGCGGGATTGTTCAGCTATTCCCTTCTATACATAAAAATTATTGCTAACGCCTTTATTTCGAGTCGTTACAGCTAAATATTGGAAGTCGAGTGTTTCAAACACCTAGACATATTTGTGTAAGGTTCTTTCTAAATCTTCTCTTATAATTGGTTTACTCACATAATCTGTCATGCCGGCCGCCAGGCACTTCTCCCTGTCACCTTTCATTGCGTTGGCCGTTAACGCCAGAATTGGGACATTTTTATACGCCTCGCCGCCTAAGCCTTCGCGGATGTTCTTACTTGCTTCATAGCCATCCATTTCAGGCATCTGGCAATCCATTAACACCAGGTCATATATTTTATCGCTACTGTTTAAAGTAGCCAAAGCTTCTACACCATTGCCAGCCACGTCGATGTGATACCCCATATGGGACAGCAATTCTTTGGCAACCAGCTGGTTAATTTCATTATCTTCAACTAATAATATCTGCACCGCATGAGGTTTAATGCCCGAACACTCTGACTCACCTTTCAGGGAAACTTCCGGTGCCTCAGCAACACCCAGATTAAGTCCAAATCGAAATGTGCTGCCTTTGCCAGGTGTACTTTCTACCCATACACCTCCCTTCATCAACTCACTCAACTGTTTAACAATCGCAAGCCCGAGACCCGTGCCACCGTACTTTCTGGTTGTGCTTGAGTCTGCTTGGGTAAAAGGGTTAAAGAGCTGTTCAAGCTTCTCGGCTTCAACACCAATACCCGAGTCAACAATGGCACAACGCAATATCTTTCTGTCCTTCTGCTGCACCAAACTAGCCTTAATTGTAATACTACCTTCTGAGGTAAACTTAATCGCATTACCAACTAAGTTGTTAAGAATCTGACGAATTCTTCCTGCATCTGCTTTAACCCACGCTTGCTCGAAGCCTTCCAAGTGCAATTCGAGTTTTAAGTCCTTGGCTTCCATATCGAAGCGCACCGAATCGACAAAAGATTCGAATAATTCCCTTAAATCTATCGCACCTTCATCAAGTACAAGGTGCCCTGCATCAACCTTGGAAAAATCGAGAATGTCGTCGAGTAAAGAAAGCAAAGAGCTTGCACTCTTCTTAGCAATTGCCACCTTTTGCGATGAAGAGTCATCTAGGCTTTCTGTATCCAATACGCTCAGCATCCCTAGCACACCATTCATAGGCGTACGAATTTCATGGCTCATATTGGCTAGAAAGACACTTTTTGAATGCGCTGCCTGTTCTGCTTTTTCCTTCGCTTCTTTTAACTCCAGCTCGGCTTTTACCTTTTTATCAACATCTTGAAATGAGCCAAATAAGCGTACACACTTGCCGTCTTTAAATTCTGACTGGCCAAGTGCAGAAACCCAGATTTCATTGCCTTTAGCTGTCACCAGCTGCAGCTCTTCTTGCCAAGCAATGCCTTCTTCAATACCTTTGTTCACCGCGGCGGTAATTAGCTCTCTACTTCTACCTTCTTTATAAAAATTGATCGCTGTAGAGACATCAGGTTCAAAGCCTTCGGGTACTTCGTGAATTTCTTTTGTCATGAGTGACCAGTAAAGCCGGTCTTCCAGCATGTCCCACTCCCATGCACCAATTCTGGCCTGCTGACTCATCGACTCCAGTAAAGTCTTCTGACGTGCTAAATCTTCTGCAACAAGCTGTTTGCTCAGTTCATTACCTATCCATTGGGCAAATAAACGAATGAGTTCAAATTCGTCATCACTAAAGGGTCTGGCATGTGCTTCAGGACCAGAAAAGTTTAGCGTACCAAAGCGTTCACCTGACACGATTAGCGGCACACCAATATAACTTTCCAGGCCAAAAGCCTCGTAGCAAGGATGCGTATTAATGCAGCTTTTCTCTACATGATCAAAGCCTGTTGGTCCATTGGCATTAAGGGTGTGGATACAGTAAGTAATGCCCAGTTCAAATTCATCACCAGGTTTTACTTCACCATTCGGAGTGTCGGAATACTTAACGACATATCGCTGATTATGAATATGACTGACCAAAGCCAAAGGTAACTCGAAAGTCTGCTTTCCCAAGGCCAAAACTCGCTGGATTTTTTCTTCAACTGATAATTCACTGTCGGCAGTAATGAGGTGCAAACGACGAAGTGTATTAATTGCTTTGTTGTTTTCCGTCAGGTCATTCATAAAGACGAAAAAGCCAACAACATTACCTTCTCTAATTTGCGGAAGGTAGGTTGCTTGTCTGTAGATCATGCCGGTTCTAAGGTCTAGCTCAATGTCTTTATCTAATCGAACTTCTTCCCCGCTAAGCACTCTTGCCAAGTAGGGAGATAGCTGAGCACAAGCCTTCTCACCAATCACTTCAACCAGCGGTTTATCTTCTACCTCTTCTATAGATAGATGAAATGATTTGGCATAGCGAGAGCTTGCCTTACGATAGTTAAGGTCGGCATCGAGATAAGCCCATGCAAGAGAAAGGTTTTCGGCGACCTTTGCCAGCATCGGGTCGATTTCAAAGTGAGACATGTACGGCTCCTGAGCATTGATATCAAGAGTATAGATGCTACTCCCGCAGAAAGTAGCTGAAATATGGAAAAGCTAGCTGACTCTGGGCGCTAAACCTTCCAGGCTAAGACCTCTAGCCGACTTTAAGTGGGAATATTGCGCCAAAAACAACTCAGCGGTTGCCACGGCATCAAACATTGCATTGTGCTGAAAAGCAGCGGGTAAACCATAGCGGTCCCTACAAGATGCTAGCTGCAAAGGCGCACTTTGACCACTTCGCGCCAAGCGCCCTTGCTCTATCTGCATGGTATCGATATAAGAAAACAGCAATGGGCAAGCAAAGCAGTTGAATGCCGCACGTTGAATAAAGGCGATATCGAGTACAGCATGATGAAACACCAATACTGCACCTTCTGCATGCTTAGCTAACAAGCCCAAAGCCATCGACACACTCGAGGCACCGGCCAATCGCTGATCGCATAAGCCATGTATCTGAATGCTTTCTCCTACCGTTTGCTTGGAGTGCACCAGCAGATGTTTTCGTGTTGCGTAATCAATCCGGCCATTTTTTACACGCACCCAACCTAAGCTCAGCAATTCATTCGACTTCGGGTCCAAACCACTCATTTCACAATCGACTACCAGAAAGTCTTGATCTATCACCTTCGTCCCCCCCGACAAGGAAGGCTGGGCATAAAGCTCTGCGATCGGCGTTCGCTGTGCCTGGCGATACCAATTCCGTTTTTTTAACCAGTATTGAAGCTTATATAGAACCATGAGCAAACCGCATTTTTAACAAGCGCTGACTTTCAGCAACAACCGAAAACGCACTTTTAAGCTGATGCCTCAACAAAGGAGATAACTCATCCGGGTTTAAGTGGTTTGTCGCTGGCTGCGACAGCATCATTGCCCTACTCTGACTATCCAAACGCAAACGAGCAATAAACTCATGAGCATCTCTTAGGTTGCTCGCTTCGGAGGCAGAGAGTACTTTTGCACTTTCCAAAGCTTGTAGCCGGTTACTGGTATTTACCTCTTCAATTCCTTTCATCAAGCAGTACAAACGAACCAGGGCAACAATCGGCACGGTGCCCCGTAGTTTTAGATCCAATACCGGGTTGTGATTGCCATCTTTCTCTAGCACAAAGGTTTTGAAAAAGCCTAAAGGCGGTGAGGTCTGAAGCGCATTTTCTGACATACATGCCTGAAAGATGGTGTTCTTTTGAGCCTCCTCCAATACCAAGTTACTTAAAGACTTCGTCAGCTCACGCTTGCCAGCAACGTGGCGAATATCATAAAAAATACTGGCATGCATTAGCGCCTTGGGTTCAGGCTGACGGATCCAGCGAGTAAAGTACTGCTTCCAAACCTCTAAAGGCTGACGCCATTTATCAGTCTGCGCCATCACCTCTCCCGGGCAATATTTCAAACCTGATTTGTCCAGGCCTTCATTTACGAATTCAGCAAAGCGTTTAAAGTAATCTTCCATTTCCTGTGTTGCAGCATCATCGAGAATCATACCGTTATCTTGATCTGAGCCAAGCATCTGATCTTGTCTAGCCTGTGAGCCAAATACCACCCAGGCGTATTCGCATGGTTCATCTCCAAAAGTCTGTCGAGCAAGGACAATCAGCTGACGAGTTATGCTATCGGTGATCGAGGTAATGATCCGGCCAATCTCATCGGCTCTAACATTGGCGCGAATAAGCTTGCAGGTCAGTTCAGGCAACTGTTTACTGAGTGAATAAAGCGTATCCCGGTTACTGGCTCGGTTAATTGCCTGAATCATATAAACCGGTTCACTATTTTGAGCACGGATAAAGTCATTCAGCGTAATAATTCCAACCGGTTTCGCATTCTCGACAACGGGAAGATGATGGATATTCGCTGTCATCATAGACAGCTGTGTTTCATACACTGTTTGATCGGCTTTTATCGTTCTCAGGCTTGTACTCATTACTTCAGAAACCGGAAGCTGAGGGTCGATTCCTTTAGCTAAAACACGAGAGCGAAGGTCTCTGTCCGTCAATATCCCACACAATTCCCCCTCATCCAAAAGCAAGATAGAACTCACTTTTGCGTCGGACATCTGCAAGGCAGCTTCTTGAATACTGGTCTCTTTCGATGCACACAAAGGCGACTTAACCATCAACTCCGACACCAGCTGGTTGAGCCGGTAATCTCTATACGCCGTGGCGTCGTGACTCGCCTGTTCAGTGATCTGCAAAGACTTATCAGTCTCACGGGAGAAAAACAGCGCAAAGGTATCGTTCTCGGTCGACAGTCTGTCTATAAAGCTCTTTGGCAGGCAATAAACCAGGCTGTCTTCGAGGTAAGTTAATTGAGTTGTGGTGGCGTCAGGCCTTTGTTCACCGCCAACACCATAGATATCACCGCTACTTAAGCGGTCTAGAAATAGACCTTGAGCGTCTTTGAGCTCGACGCTGCCAGAACGTAGTAAGTAAAGTGTTTCATCAAGGCCTTGTTGTTGTATCTCGGTGCCTGCTTTCTCATAGCAAATAGATAACTTCTTCAGGCACAGCTCTAGCGCAGCATCCCCTAACGCACTAAAAGGCGGGCACTGTGATAGAAATTGTTTCTTATCATCTAGCTCCATAAACTTATGACCCTGTATTCAAACGGCGCAAGCCTCTACCAATCATCTCTGGGAAAAATCGTGTCATACTGGAAAAACGTTGTTTCTGTGCTGCCGTAAAATGTGGTCGAATTTGCTAACATCGCCACTCGTAATTCATTCTTATCATCAATTGGGCCTTGTAGTGAGATAGCCCACTGCTCTCCCGCATCATCTGATTTTTCTAACATTAGCGGCTGAGCATCTTTATTTTGTTCACTAACCAAAGCAACTTGTGCTCCCTGTAAAGGGTGATTTGATCGCGCTTTTAGAACTGGCTGACTACCGCCAGTTTGTACCAGCTGAAACTTAACTTCTAAATCCCCATTTCTAAAGGTACATTGCCCGCTCTGATAACGACAGTTAGACCTGGCCACCATGGCATAGCTTTCACCCTGTGCAGCGCTTTCAGGAATATCCGAAACAATATAGTCCGTCGCAAAATAGCTCACAATCGCGAGCAAGGGTGCAACCACCATCGCTGTCGTCATATGTTTGTTTTTAAACATTTTTATTCTCCATCTATCATCAAGTGAAGGAAAAAGGGGGAAGCCTAAACCGCAGACTTCCCAAAAAAATCTTAGCGCCGCAACACGACCAGCGCCAAGAGGCCACAATATCAATTCTCATTCACTAACTTAGTGCGCATGCGCTTCACCAGCGCCAGCCGGTACACGGATATGTTCAACCAAATCTTGAACATGCTGTGGAGGCTCAACCGTCAATTTCGACACAGCAAAGGCAACGGTAAAGTTAACCACGGCACCGATCGCACCAAAGGCGTTCGGCTCAATTCCCAAGAACCAGTTAGCTGGCATATCACCTAAGAAAGACGTACTAGCCACAAACATGATTCCCTTGTGCTGGAAGACGTAAAGCAGTGTCACACCAATCCCGGAAATCATACCCGCGATTGCACCTTCCTTGGTCACCTTCTTGCTAAAGATACCCATCATTAAGACCGGGAAGATCGAAGAGGCTGCCAAGCCAAAGGCTAAGGCGACGGTACCCGCGGCAAAGTCTGGCGGGTTAAAGCCGAGATAGCCTGCAAAGGCAATGGCTCCTGCCATGGCAACCCTACTCGCCATGAGTTCATTCTTTTCTGAAATGTCAGGCCTAAAGACACCCTTGAGTAAGTCATGTGATATTGCCGAGGCAATAGCCAGCAATAAGCCTGCAGCGGTCGAGAGTGCGGCAGCCAAACCACCCGCTGCAACTAAGGCAATAACCCAATTAGGCAACTGCGCGATTTCCGGATTAGCAAGAACCATAATGTCACGATCCACTTTCACCATTTCATTTGTTTCTTTGTTAGACGTGTATTGAACCTTGCCATCCCCATTCTTGTCTTCAAACTTCAACAAGCCTGTTGTTTCCCACTTTTTGAACCAATCAGGACGCTCGTCATAAACAAGGTGCTCGCCTTTAGCAGGTTCAATAGTATTCATTAGGTTCAAGCGTGCCATCGCTGCCACAGCAGGTGCAGTCGTATAGAGAATGGTAATGAAGACTAGCGCCCAACCAGCAGACGTTCGCGCATCCTTCACTTTAGGAACCGTAAAGAAGCGTATAATCACGTGAGGCAAGCCCGCCGTACCAATCATCAAAGACATGGTATAAACAAACATGTTCGTGGTACTGAGCCGAGCCTGTGTGGTGTATTCAGCAAAACCGAGTTCCGAGACGACTTGATCGAGTCGATCAAGCAAGAAGGTTTCACTACCCACCATAGTACTGCCCAATCCAAGCTGTGGAATCGGATTTCCGGTTAGGTGTAAAGAAATAAAGACAGCCGGAATCGTGTAAGCAAATATCAATACGCAATATTGAACAATCTGCGTATAGGTAATGCCCTTCATTCCGCCCATGACGGCGTAGAAAAAAACAATGCACATACCGGTTAACAAGCCTGTTCCGTAATCCACTTCAAGGAAGCGGGAGAAAGCGACACCGATACCTTTCATCTGGCCGATAACATAGGTTACCGAAGCTACGATCAAACAAACCACTGCGACAATACGAGCAGTTCTAGAGTAGAAACGGTCGCCAATAAACTCTGGTACGGTAAACTTACCAAACTTTCTTAGGTAAGGTGCCAAGCACATTGCCAGCAATACATAACCACCTGTCCAGCCCATTAAGAAGACCGAACCGCCATAGCCATAAAAAGCAATTAAACCCGCCATTGAGATAAACGAAGCGGCAGACATCCAGTCAGCAGCGGTTGCCATTCCATTTGCAACGGGGTGAACACCACCACCGGCCACATAGAATTCTTTGGTAGACCCGGCACGCGCCCAGATGGCTATGCCAATATACATAGCAAATGTAATACCCACCACGATATAAGTTAAGGTTTGCAGTTCCATATCAGCCTCCTATTCTTCTACGTTAAATTCGCGGTCAAGTGCCGCCATTTTTTTTGCGTAATAAAAGACCAACACAACAAAGCTATACATCGAGCCCTGTTGAGCAAACCAGAAGCCCAATTTATAGCCGCCAATTTGAATCTGATTCAGTACATCGACCAGTAGGATTCCGCATACAAACGATACGACAAACCAAATGCATAACAGCTTTAGCATGAGTTTGATATTGTATTGCCAGTACGCAGATGCTTGCTCATTATTATTTTCTTGCATGACACATCTCCGCTTAGTTGAACCTTACATTTAAGGCTAAAGTAGACTGTCGGAGAATCACGATCTTTCGGTAAACCGTTACCCGATCGCAATTCTCCGACAGCCTCCAGGTCTTCTTTTATTTCCAGAAGCCAAGGCCAATCTAGCAAGTAATTTAGGAGAAGGGACCAAGACTTTGGTCTAAGTTACGACTAAAGTAGTAGACCTTACTATATGAAAAATGCGATACAGCACTGGTTTTTATTCACCGATAGTCAGCAAGCTGTATATACATAGCGAATACTCCAGAAATAATAATTAAATGAAGAGGTCATCGTGTCAGCCAGCATAGTGTTTACTGCCATCATCGCTTATACCGCTCTGTTATTCTGGGTTGCAAGACAAGGCGACCAAACACGCTTCTCTGAAGACTCCTGGTCTCGCCATCCTTATGTCTATGCCTTGGCCTTGGGCGTGTACTGCACATCTTGGACTTTTTATGGTTTAGTCGGAACAGCTTCAACTTCTACCTGGGATTTCCTGCCAATTTTGCTTGGCCCGATACTGCTGTTTACACTAGGGTGGCCAATCTTGAATAAGATTTTTCTAATTTGTCGGCAAGAGCATATTCATAGTATTGCCGACTTTTTAGCCTCCCGTTACGGCAAGCGCCAAGGCATTGCTGCGACCACGACCCTGGTGATTTTACTGGCGACAGTACCGTATATTTCTTTACAGCTAAAAGCAGTTTCAGACACCTTGTCTTTGATCATCGATACCCATCAGGTCGGTAATCAGGATGTCACCCTGCTGATCGCCTTCAGCATGATAGGCTTTGCTTTGTTGTTCGGTTCCCGGCAGCTTGATGTCTCTGGCTATCATGCAGGTTTGGTTAGTGCTGTGGCCTTTGAGTCCCTGATCAAACTAGTGGCTTTATTTTTTGTCACGGGTTTTGCACTCTATTGGATGAGCGGCGTTTCACCAGAGCAAATTGAATTAAGTAAGCAAGACTTAAATACTATCGCGGTCAGTGACTCAATTGACCTGCGCTTTTTTGTTGAAATGTTTCTTTCGGCGTGCGCTATTTTTTGCCTGCCTAGAATGTTCCATATAGCCTTTGTCGAGTGCCAATCAGAAAATCACTTGCGCACCGCCAGGTATGTCTTTCCTATTTACCTGACACTCATCGGTTTGTGTATCTACTTTATCGCTCAGGCAGGAAACCTGATGTTTGCAGATGGGCAAGTCTCGGCAGATACCTATGTCATCTCAATCCCATTGGCTCAAGAGCAGCAAACACTTTCTTTAATTGCCTTTCTGGGTGGCTTTTCTGCGGCAACCGCAATGATCATCGTGGCAACCGTCACCTTAAGCCAAATGCTAAGCAACGACGTTATTCTACCAATCATTATGCGTCGTCAAAAAGGGGCGAATCGTTTTAAAGACTACACACAATCGCTTATTTTTGCGCGCCGATTGACTGTGGTTCTGGTCGTTATTTTTGCTTATCTCTATCAGGTCGTTTTTGCTGAAAATGCAGCCTTGACCAGTATCGGCCTGACAGCTTTTGCATTAGCTGTTCAACTGGCACCGGCTATTATTTTTGGGCTATATTGGACGCGAAGTAATGCCACGGGAATCTATGCCGGGCTGGCAGCAGGACTGATCACTTGGGCCTACACCTTAATGCTGCCGCTACTGGTTGATACCGGCATGGTATCAACAGATTTACTTTCGCAAGGCCCTCTGGGTGTAAAATGGTTGCGCCCGGAGTTTCTCTTTGGTTTAAGCTTTAGCGATGAATTCAGTCGAGGTGTGGTTCTAAGCTTACTCGCCAATATCCTCACCACTATCGTCGTTTCACGTCAAAACAGAACAACTTTATCAGACCGAATTCAAGCCCTGGCTTTTACTAACCAGTCCCAAAAACGTGCCTCGGAATACCAAAATTATGACGATATTAGCACCTTCGACCTGCGCTCACTTTTGGAACAGTTTGTTGGCAGCAGCATCACTAACAAACTCTTTGGTGAATACGACCATACCAGCGGTAATACAGCCGACGCTCGACTGATCAAAAAAGCCCAACAATCCTTATCTGGCATTGTTGGCGTTGCCTCCTCTCAGGCCATGATAGAAAGCCTAAGGAGTGGTCAGAAGCTGGCGGTAGAAGAAGTCGTTAATATCTTTGAAGAAACGACCCGAGCACTGCGTTTCAATCAGGATATTTTATTCGCGTCCTTCGATAATATTTCTTCGGGCATTAGCGTCGTCAACGGAGACCTCAATATGGTTGCCTGGAATCGTCGCTATGAAGAAATGTTTAACTATCCCCAAGGCATGCTGCAAATCGGAATTGCAGTTTCTGACTTGGTTCGCTTCAATGCTGAGCGCGGACTATTGGGGCCTGGGGCCATTGACGAGCATGTTCAACGACGTCTTAAACATTTGATGCAAGGAAAGCCTTATCGTGTTGTACGCAAGCATCATAACGGCCACGTTATCGAGATAAAGGGCAACCCTCTTCCCGATGGAGGCTATGTCACCACTTATGACGATATCACCGACTTTATGGCCGCTCAGGATGAACTCGAACAAAACAATCTTTACTTGGAGCAACGCGTGCAAAGCCGTACCGCTCAGATTGAATCTATCAATCAGGATTTACGTAAAGAGATTGAACTGAGAAAAGAAGTTGAAGAGCAATTGCTAAAGGCCAAAGCCGTGGCAGAAGAAGCGAATACCACTAAATCGCGCTTTCTGGCCCTAGCCAGCCATGATATTTTACAACCAATCAACGCCGCTCAGCTCTATGCCAATACCTTGCTAGATGTAAAAGAAGACCGTCGAGACATGAGCACTATCGTGCAAATTCGGGATGCGATTCTAAGCGCCGAAAGTATCATTTCCTCACTACTCGAAATAGCACGACTGGATACCGGCTCCCTGTCGCCACAACTCAGCCGATTCAAATTAGACGATATCCTTCAACCCCTGGTAAATGAATTTAAAGTATTGGTTAAGGACGAGGTTGAACTACATTTCGTACCCAGTTCACTGGTGGTAGAGTCCGATAAAAAATATCTGCGACGAATCCTGCAAAACTTCTTTTCTAATGCTGTTAAATATACCGAAAGCGGTAAGATCTTGGTCGGCTGCCGTCGCGAAGGTGAACGCGTGAGAGTATGCGTCTATGATACTGGCTCAGGCATCGCGGAAACCGACCAGGCGCGTATTTTTTCAGACTTCTATCGAGCCCCGACTCAAAAGAGTATTGCCGGTTTAGGCCTAGGGCTGGCTGTTGCAGAGCGTTTAGCAGAACTACTTCAACACCCCATTTCTCTCGATTCAAAACTAAGGAAGGGCAGCTGTTTCTCTATATCCTTACCTCAAAGCCACTTACCCAAAATCATCGAGGCTCCGCAAGAGATCGCTAATGAAAGCGATATCGAAGGTTTAAATGTCATTTATGTTGATGACCAACAGGAAAACCTTAAAGCTACCGAAGCACTGCTCAACAAATGGAACTGCAAGATGCTGTCTTACAACAGTGCCGAAAGTATTCTCGATGATAGTACCAAACACTTTGTACCTGACGTGCTACTCATGGACTACCAGCTGACGCATGATGAAGGCGAAGACAAGTATTCAAACGGTATCAAATTAGCGAATGAGCTATTAGAGATATGGGGGCAAGACGTTCCCGTCTGCATCATTTCAGCCGCCTCCGAACCAGAGTTGGCGAGTATAGCGAAAGGGCAAGGCTTCAACTTTTTAAGCAAACCGCTTAAACCCGCGAAGCTTAGAGCCTTATTGAGCCAGTTAGTGCGACGAAAAAAGCAAAGCTGATGAGTTAAGCTCAAGACAGCTCTTTTTGACGCGCTATCGCTTTCTTAATTTGCTTATTTCTTAGGTAGGCTGCTCGGAGTGTGGAGATCAAGCCACCAATAAGTACGATCACCAAGAGAGTTTTACCATCTTCGGTTTCTAAGCCGCCAACCATATAAATAGCTAATAGCGAGAATGTGACAAGAAATATAGTCACCTGAAGAGAGAATGGCATTTTATTCATTGCTTTGATGGCCCAAAGTATCAGTTTCACTTAAACGCTGAGCTACTTGCTCTATCGTTTCACAGCTCTCAAGTAGCTTGGTCACAGATGATAAGGGCGCTTCATAGAGCCCTTCGAGAAAAAACTCTCCCAAACCATATCGCTCAATTGCCAGTTTTTCAACTGGAGGCGTGAATTGAGCGTCGATTTCAGGGGTATTCCCACGTGCATCGATACGGTACCAACCATAGTCAGGCAGATGCACAGCGTTTAGTGCATGCAAACAAAAGCTAGGGGTGTCATCGAGACGTACACGTTGATAGCATATCGCAGTCGGAATTTGATTCGCTCTAAGTAAAGCAGCCAATAAGTGGCTTTTTGCGTAACAAAAACCTGTTCCGTGTTCAAGCACCTGAGAAGCTGAAACCGTCACCGGATTCAACCGGTAATCCCAACTGTGTTTTATTTCATCACGCACAAACCCAAAACACCTTTGGGCGATTACGTAGCAATCTTGCCTTCCTTGCGCTAACAAACTTGCCTGACGTTGCACGGCTTCGTGCCGCCAATCGATATAGGGGCAAGCCTGCAGATAAGCTTCCATTTCGTGACTACCTATTATTCTCTTCTGAGCGGAGAATTCTATAACATCAGCTACACCCTGCAAAAGGAAGCAAACCGCAAAATGGTAATATTCTATGAGGTAGCAATTTCTATTATTCGTGGGCAGAGGCCTCCGAGCCTCGCTAGCGGTTTAGCACGGTGGCAGATTCTAGCGAGGGGTGAAACCCTCTGTTTACGGGTATGATTAGAGTGTATTGATGAAGCTATCTATTCTGGCATTCACCTCATCTGCTTGCTCGGCAAATACCATATGACTGCCACCCGGTATAAGAGCCAGACTTGCATTAGCTAAAGCCTTCTTGAGGTAGTCAGCGTATTTGGGCGGGGTCATAATATCCTGATCACCCACTATGATTAAGCTAGGCAAGTCGATACTCGCTAGCTCGTTCATCAGATCAAAGCCATTGCATGCTTGCAAGTCTCTTAGTAAAACACCTGCTCCATTTTCCTGCATTGCGGCATTAATTTTACTGCGTAGCGGCTCATCAATTCTATGATTCATTGCCAGCACAGACTCGGGAATCCTGTCGTCCCCTTTAGCGAACAGGTCAGTAAGTTTATCTAATAAAGTTGGCAGAACTTTTAAACGAGCACCTGCACCGATTAGAACCATCCCTTTGAGCGAGCGGTGCCCTTGCGCTGCCAAAGCCAGTACCACGGCACTACCTAAGGAGTGCCCGACCAGTATGACATCGTCTAGCGTATCGAGATAAGTGCCAACAGACTGTACATAGTCTTCCATAGTTTTAAGCTTTGGGCCATTAGGATGTCCCGGTAAATCAACCGCTTCCGAGTGGCTGAAATGCACAAGCTGCTGCTCCCAAACCACACTATTCATACCCGAGCCATGTATAAAAACCAGCTTCATAGACTCACCTTTCTAAACAGCCGATGCCAAGTTACGACTAGAGGCTTCCGAGAACAAATAGCTTTGCATCGCTCTTAGTAACAAAGTTTGCGATAAGCTCACCTCACCCACTGTATTCAACATGGTTGATAGATCCTGCTCCGTCAATTTGTGTTCCTGACTATCGGAATATATCGCTTGGGTTACGACTTGTTTATGCTCATCAGTATTACGTTTAAGCTCCGTGTACATTTCTAACAAAACCACCTCATTGCGATGGTTAAATAAGTCACTCACCCCGGAATAAAAAGCCTCTACCTGAGCAATAATTTGTTGATAGGTATTATAAATAAAGAGGTTATCAGACTGTCTGAGATAGCTTAGATCATGACGAATATCTTTAACCTCCTTGGCGGCATAGGTGGCATTTCGAATTGCTTCCAATATCTGCTCAATACGCTCAGATTGATCTGTTTCAACGCGCCCTTTCTGCACACGATAAGCAAACTCTACGACCTCACCTTCTAGCTGTTTAATATCTTCATAGCCATCATCAAACTGATCCGTATCATTCAAATACCCTGCATTCTCCGGCTCTGAGCCAATCAATTTACTTTGTTTAATATTAAGGGTATTAATATTAAAACAGGCCAGATTTAACACCAATACACGGCTAAATAGATGAATTGACTCTGACTCCAGGGCCAAGAGGGATTCTTCCACTTCACCTTCTGGAATTGACTTGATATGGCAATTAATGGCACTGGTATCTTCTTTGAAGAGCCTTTCCAGCATGCGTGCAAATGCCCCCAAAAAGGGAATAAAGAGGCAAATACCAATTACATTAAAGGTACTGTGGAAGGCGACCAAACCAAGTAAAGGGTCTTCGACTTGGTAGACATCATTGATAATTTTCAACAGCAAAGGCAAACATAGGAGTGCCAATAAATCGGTGATCAGGTTGAAAAAGAAGTGCGCTGCTGCCACCTGCCTTTTAATTGGCGTTCCTTTTAAGGCACCGAGCATAACAGTGCCGGTGGTTCCTAGGTCTGCACCGATCACTAATGCCGCCGCTTGATCTAATCCAATTATTTGAGCATTAAGTGCACTCAAGGTGATCATCATTGTCGCGGAGCTGGATTGAATGATGGCCGTGAAGATAACGCCCACTAGAAAAAAAACAAAAATTCCATACTCTTTGAATATAGAGACATCGAAGCTTTGCGAAAAAGCCTCAATGCTATCTTTCATCAGCACCAAGCCCATCAGCAACAGCCCTAAGCCCATTAATAGGCGACTCATGTGACGGAGCTTTTTATCATCACCAAAGCTAACTAAACCTAAACACCCCAGACCCAGCATCGGTAGATAGAAAGCAGACAAACTGAGCTTAAAGCCCAAGGTTGCAACGATCCAGCCGGTAAACGTTGTTCCCAGATTAGACCCTAGAATGATCCCCAGCGCATTGCGCATATCGAGAATACCGGCCCCGACAAAGGCCAGCGTCATTAAGCCAACAACCGAACTGCTCTGCAGAATGGCTGTTGCGACCGTCCCACCTAGTATCGACTTTAAAGGATGAGTTGTATGCTTGCGCAGCATGACTTTCAAGGAACGACTGCTTAAAGCCTTCAAGGCCTTCTCTAGTTGATCAATACCAAATAGAAATACCCCGATTCCTGAAATAAACTCTAGTAACTGAAATTGCTCCATATCCAACCTTAATTATTGACCGAGACTATTTACTAATTCAGTTCAAATTCCTGACCAGGCTCCGGTACACAAGCTTTCAAACCCAACTGCTCTTTTATCTTCATACGCATTGAGTCAGAGGCACTACGCTCACCATGGGTAACGAACACTTGCTTGGGGGAGATCTTTGACGCACGCAACCAGTCAATAATTTCTTGATAGTCGCCGTGGGCAGACAGGCTACCACTATGATAAACCTCCGCTTTCACAGGGTAGTACTGGCCGTGTATTTTGACTTCAGCAGCACCACTGACCAGGGTATCACCTCGCGTTCCAGGTGCCTGAAATCCGATAAAAACGATACTGTGCTGATGATGCGGTAAGAGATTTTTTAAGTGGTGTAAAACTCTGCCACCACTTGCCATACCGCTGGCAGAGATGATTACTGAAGGATAAGAACTGCCATTAAGTGCGATAGACTCTTCAGCGGTGCGTACAAAATGAGTTCCATGGTCTATTTCAGCACACTGGCTGGCACTAAGCTTGTGCTCTTTATTGTGCCGACAATAGATCTCGGTCGCCGTAATCGCCATGGGGCTATTGAGAAATATGGGTAAGTCAGGTATTCGCCCCTGTTTCTTAAGCTCTTGAAGAATATGAAGATTAATTTGCGTACGGCCAACCGCAAAGGAAGGCATCAAGACAATGCCACCGCGCTTACTGGTTTTATTGATGATTTCTTCAAAGAATGCAAAGGCATCGATATCTTCATGTAGTCGATCACCATAAGTCGACTCTACCACCAAGTAATCTGTTTCACTTAGCTTTTGAGGCGCTTTCATTACCAAGTCATCAGAGCGACCAACGTCTCCACTAAAGGTTATGCTTCTTCCCAAGGCGCTAAGTCGAATAGAGGCGGCACCCAGGATATGCCCAACCGGCTTGAATTCAACCTTCACCCCTTTAAGGATCTCTATTTCCTTATTCATCGAGACAGGTTCAAATAATTCCAGCGATGCGTTCGCATCCTCTTCCGTATAAAGAGGCAACGCAGGAGAGTGCTTAGAGAATCTTTTTCGATTTGCGTAGCGAGCATCTTCTTCCTGAAGGAAACCGGCGTCAGGTAGAAGCACACCACACAGGTCTAAGGTACCACTACTACAATAGATTACACCCTTGAATCCGGCCTTCTTAAGAGCAGGAATATAACCACTATGATCTACATGCCCATGAGTCAGTAAGATAACGTCGAGACTTGAGGCATCGATCGGAAACGGTTGCCAGTTCTTGTCTCGTAGGTTTTTTACCCCTTGAAACATACCGCAGTCAACCAGGACTTTCTTGTCGTTTATAGTCAGAAGGTATTTGGAACCTGTAACTGTACCAGCACCACCGATAAATTTTATTTTTAACATGCTCTTATCCTTAGACTCGTTATTCCAAGCATACAAAATCAAGGCCTAAAATGTATATATGTTTTGAGGAAGCCATCACTCAGTTAAGCTAGGCAAGGAGTTCCACTCCTCACATGAACCTTCCCCGAACCTCACGGCCAGTTAACAGTAGAAGACTCTGGCTACAATAATATAGTGTTAAAACGCTCCATGAACCGACCGATATCAAGTCACGACATCAATTATTGACGCCCATGAATAATTTCATGTTATTTTATGAATATTCGTATAAGAAAAATCAGGTAACGCAATGAGCCGCACCAGTGAGCCCAACAAAACTGCCCAACAGGAACTTAACTTCCTGCAATTAAAACGAATGCATATCGACACGCATCAAGAGCCTGTCATTTATATGCATAAAAATTGCCACGTCTGTCGCTCTGAGGGATTTTATGCCCAAAGTCGTGTGCGTATCACCACTGAAAAGAACAGCATTATTGCAACAGTAAATATGGTGACTAATGGAGACTTGTCTCGTCAGGAGGTTGGCCTGTCCGAGTCGGCATGGAAATTACTGAGTGCCGATGAAGGCGAACGGGCTTACTTTTCCCATGCAAAACCGGCCGATTCGATGAGCGCAGTTCGCGGCAAAGTCTACGGTAATAGTTTTAACGACTACTCTAGCAAGCATATTATTCACGATATCACGAGAGGCTACTATTCTGACATTCAGCTAGCCGCCTTTGTCACCGCTTGTGCAGGAAACCGACTCAATACCGACGAAATTATTTCCCTTACCAAGGCCATGGTCGATGCAGGTAGTCAACTCGAGTGGGGCAGTGAAAAGGTGATGGATAAGCACTGTGTTGGAGGCTTACCTGGCAATAGAACGACACCCATCGTCGTCGCTATTGTAAGTGCTGCCGGTTTGATCATGCCGAAAACTTCCTCACGCGGTATTACCTCACCTGCCGGTACCGCCGACACCATGGAAACTCTTGCTCCCGTGACCTTGAGCATTGAGCAAATGAGATCAGTAGTTGAACAAGAAGGCGGCTGTATTGCCTGGGGAGGCTCAGTTAGCCTTAGCCCGGCAGATGATATTCTGATTCGTGTCGAACGTGCACTCGACCTTGATAGCGAAGGCCAATTGGTCGCATCGGTGATATCCAAAAAAGTGGCTGCCGGGTCAACACATGCCTTAATCGATTTGCCGGTTGGCATTACCGCCAAAGTTCGCGATATGGACTACGCGACAAAACTATCGACACAGCTAGAACGAAGCAGTGAAGCCTTAGGATTAAAAATATCCTGCCTAATGACAGATGGCCAACAACCCGTGGGTTTCGGCATCGGCCCTGCCTTGGAAGCGCAAGATATTTTAACCGTACTACAAAATAGCCCGCTAGCACCTCAAGACCTAAGACAGAGAGCACTACTGATTGCTGCAAAGATTTTGGAAATGGGCGATGCGGCAGAGCCGAATCACTGCCTTGATAGGGCCACAGAAATTCTGGATTCAGGCAAAGCCTGGACAAAATTCCAAGCTATATGTGAGGCGCAGGGAGGTATGAGGGAACCACCCAAGGCCCCCTATCGTCATGAGGTATTCTCGGATAAACAGGGTATAGTTTGTTACATCAATAACCGCTTTATCAGTAAACTGGCTAAACTCGCTGGCGCGCCCTCTGCAGCTGCCGCCGGTATACTCTTTAAGACCCATTTAGGGGATATAGTCGATATTGGTACACCACTTTTTGAACTGCACGCAGAAACAAAAGGTGAACTTGAATATGCGATCGACTTTCTAAGCGCTCACCCTGATGCTATTCGAATTGAGGAAGAAACTCTATGAAACCTTTAATTTTTGACCTCTACGCTGCACCTGAGCTATTCGCTGCGCTATCTACGGAGTTAAATGCAGAACCTGCCAAGTTGGAACACCGCCAGTTCCCTGATGGTGAAACTTACATGAGAGTACATAGCGATTACCAGCAGCGTGAAGCCATTATAGTCTCGAATATGCACCAGCCAAATTCAAAGTTTCTACCCTTGGTTTATCTTTGCGAAACCTTACGCGAGCTTGGAATAGCCAGTACTACCTTAGTCTGTCCTTATCTTCCCTATATGCGTCAGGATATTAAGTTTCACGAAGGAGAGGCTCTGACTTCACGCTATTACGCTAAGTTGTTAAATCAGTATTTAGATCGCTTAATCACCATCGACCCTCACCTGCATCGCTACCATTCACTGGGTGAAATTTACACAATGGAAACACACACTCTGCAAGCTAACCCTTTAATAGCCTCATGGGTTAAAGAAAATATTGAGACCCCCTTGGTGGTTGGCCCTGACAGTGAAAGTGAGCAATGGGCTGCGGCGGCAGCAGACATGATTGGCTGCCCCTACTTAATTCTAGAAAAACAACGTTTCGGCGATAAGAACGTAGAAGTTTCGAGCCCAAATGCTCAAGACTTTGCACAAAGAACCCCCGTACTTATTGACGATATTATCTCGACAGGTCGGACCATGATTCGTACTGCCGAAGCGCTTGTAGCCGAAGGTTTACAAGAGCCTATATGCATTGGTGTGCACGCACTTTTCTCTGAAGATGCATACTGTGAAATGTCTAAAGCACCGATCAAAGACATACTAACTTGTAACACCGTCCCCCACTCAACAAACACTATAGATATTGCCAGTATTATTGCAGAAGTCTTGAAGTAATAAAGCCAAATGTTAACTCACTTGAAACATTGACTATAAGATTTACAAAGCCACATTTTTATCATACGAAGCTTGCGCACAACTTAGACGAATAATCACTTTATAGTGCTTGAAAAACTGGCATCAAAATCATCACCGCTATTATCTAAGTGATTTCACAAAATTTTGCAGAGATCTTGTAAATTCGTGGACCTGCCCACACCTTCTAGCTGTACAGTTTTTGATCGCACCGATAAAATATCGCTAACACTTTGTAACAGTAAGAGGTCGTTACCGTGCACGATGGATCAAACTTTAAAGAAGCGGAGTCTTCTCACTTAGGTAATCAGGACTCTCGTATCGTCCCGATCGATTTTGATAAACTAAGATACTTAGCTTCGAACAAGCCAGAAGCATTTGAGCGTTACCGTGAAGAGCTCTATCAACAAGCAATCGAGCAAGCACCTATTGAACTTCAGCGCCGTTTGAAAGGAGTGCAGTTCAGGATAAATATGGCCAGGCAAGGTGCCAGAAGCCCATTATCGTCCTGTATGAGACTTTCAGAAATGATGCATGATTCGTTTGTGGAACTACAACTGGCATTGGCAAACCCACGAAAGTATTTACAGGAGCAAAGCAGCAAGCCTGCGGAAAGTGCGGAGATTGTTGAGTTGTTTCCCAAGTAGAGCCTGCCCCGTGCTACCCCGTCAGCGAGCCGTGGAAGGCTCTGCCTACAAGAACAAAAAAGGGGAACCGCTATGGCTCCCCTTTTTTAATTTCTTTGCTGGTTTATAGCAATTCTTCCAACTTAGCCATTACCTTATCAGCAAACTCTGTTGTGCTTAGAATCTCGATGCCCTGACCAGGCTTAGACAAGTCACTTGTAGAGAAGCCTGCTTCGAAGACGCTCTGCATAGCAGTCCAAACCGCTTTCGCTTCTTCTTCCAAACCAAAACTCATGTCCAGCATCAATGCAACAGAACCAATCATTGAGTATGGGTTAGCTTTGTTTTGGCCAGCAATATCTGGTGCAGAACCGTGAGAAGGTTCGTAGTATGCTTTCTCAGGCCCCATACATGCTGATGGCATTAGACCTAGAGAACCAAGAATACCGCCACCCTGGTCACTCAAGATATCACCGAACATGTTTTCCATGACCATGACATCAAACTGACCTGGGTTCAAACATAGGTGAGTCGCAGCTGCATCAACCAACATGTGAATGACTTCTACTTCAGGGTAATCTTTAGCAACTTCTTCAAGCACTTCGTTCCAAAGTACAGAAGAGATCAATACATTACTCTTGTGAATATTGTGAAGAACTTTCTTACGCTTCATAGATTCTTTAAAAGCAACTTCCAAAATCTGTCGGATCTGGCTTTCATCGTAATCCAAGGTTTCTTTTACATAGCGAAGGCCATCTTCAGTCTTACCACTTTCTTTTCCACCGAAGTAAAGACCACCGATCAATTCACGAATCAACATGATGTCGATACCATTGCCCACTACTTCTTTTTTAAGTGGTGAGAAATGAGCCATACCTGCTGGCAAAGAAATCGGGCGAAAGTTTGCATAGGTATTCAAACGACGACGCATTGGTAATAAAGCACCACGCTCAGGACGCTCTTCTACAGGAATCTTCTCAGACTCTTCATGGCTCAAGCCGATTGGGCCTTTAAGAATTGCATCCGCTGTATCACATAGATCAATCGTTTCCTGAGGGAAAGACTTACCATGTGAGAAGTAAGCACTGGCTCCGAATGGGCCGTCGATGCAATCAAAAACAACATCACGTTTTTCTTCAATTAGCTTTAATACACGCAAAGCCTGCTCTGTAATTTCTGGGCCAATGCCGTCACCTGCGAGAACCGCAATCTTGTATGTTTGAGTCATTATTTTTTCCTAGCGAAATAATACGTCGATATAAATGTGGGCGTATTGTAAAGATAGCGCCCCCTATCTGGCAAATAAATTGATTTATAAAGAAGACGATATGGCCATTCAAATAGCGCATATCGCCCATAATAGGTTGACGGGCGCGTCACCATTATGTAACTTGCTTACCCCTTAGATTAAAGTGTTAACAGAGCATTAGGCCAATCGCCTCGGTGTCGGGATACAAACTTCTGTTAACATGCTGTATGTAAACTAATTTGTTTTGAGATTTTGTGGCAATGGCGTACGAAAATATACTTTATGAAGTAATTGGTCCTCTGGGATTAATCACCCTTAACAGACCAACAAAGCATAACGCGGTGTCGTTAGCGACGCTGGATGACCTTCATAACGCTTTTGCTGAAGCTGAAGCCGACCCTCAGGTTCGCGTTATCGGTTTAACCGGTGCGGGCGAGAAAGCCTTTGCTTCAGGTTCAGACCTTAACGAAGTAGAACACCGAGATATTAAGAAAGCACTTGAACCGATTGTTCAAGGTTTTGCTGAACGCTGTGAGCGTAGTGAGAAAGTATCTATCGCCGCCATCAATGGTATCTGTATGGGCGGTGGCTTGGAGCTGGCACTGGGTTGCGATATTCGTATCGGTACGACTAACTCCAAATATGCAACACCTGAAGGCAAGCTAGGTATTATTCCTGGTGGTGGTGCAACTCAGCGTTTACCACGTATTGTTGGTAAAGCTTGGGGCATGGAAATGTTATTAATGGGTGAAACCATTGATTCTGACCGCGCTTATCAAATAGGCTTAATTACCCGTTTGCTTGAGCCAGAAGATCTTATGCCGACGCTACATAAAATGGCAGGTCAAATTGCCGCGTTTGCGCCACTCGTTCCTCAGTTTATGAAGTCGATGGTCAACTATGGCCTTGAGGCAGGACAACACTCTGGCTTGGCTATGGAAAAGTTTGCTCAAGCAGCCTTGATCGAAACAGCCGACAAAAAAGAAGGCTTACGTGCCTTCCTTGAAAAACGTCCGCCAAACTGGTCTGGCCGTTAATTTCAATCATAAATTACTAGAAGGCTTTGAAGCACTGTTTCAAAGCCTTTTTTGTTTCAAGCTCAAGCAAGTGATACGTAAATGGAGAAGTTCATGGGGAAAACAGCATGGGTTGCTGGCGCAAACGGACTAATCGGTAGTCATTTGGTTTCTTTGCTCAATCAACATCCCGCTTATGAACGTGTTGTTGCTTTCGTCCGCTCACCTTCAAGTGCCTCTTGGGCCAAGCTGCCTAAGGTTGAACAATGGCCAGTCAACTACCGTGAGCTCAGCGCTCCCGAACCCAAAAAAGTAGACGATATATTTTGCGCCCTGGGTTCTACTACTCG
>NZ_LWGG01001198.1:0-1187 GCF_001635365.1 Oleiphilus sp. HI0128
ACGGCATCAACGGCATCAACGGCTTCATTACTATTCAAGTTTGCTTGCGTATTATCAATACCTGCTTGAGTGCTTTCAGGAGTGGTATTAACATTATTTTGTTGTTCTTCGAGAGTCGTGCTATCTGAAGCAACTTCAATGGCATCAAAGCTGTCTTCATCCTTACGTAAAGAGATATCGGTAGCGCTGCTGTCCACTTCTAAGCCTTCCAGAGGTTTATGTCCGGCGGGCAGAGCAGGTGCTTCGAGCGTTTCAATCACAAGCGGCTCGGATCGAGGCGCAGCGAAAGTTTGGATCTGGGAAGCGGGAAGCTCAGGTTTTTGTACAGGGGCCTTTTTCAGCTCTTTTATAAGATCGATTATAACTTCTGACTGGTTAAATAGTTTTTCAGGCTCAATGTCTTGACCTGATGTAGCTAAGTGAATGTTATTGAGAAGTTCCATTACTTTAAGAACGTGCTTTTCAGCTTCTTCTGGTTTCATTTTTACCGTGCGTTCGGCTTCAATCGCAACGAAGTAAGCTTTTTTAGTCGCCAAAAGAGCATCAATGCCTGCAGCTTTTACCCCCTCTCTATCTCTATAATTCTTCTCAATAAAGCTTGTTGAGGCTTCAAGTTTAGCTTCTGCTTTTTCATAGCTCAATTCGGCGTACTCATCTGCGTCGATGTCCGAGGCACGCTCGAAAAACGAAACAGCTTCATTAAGATGTGTTACTTTTAGTGTCGATATTTCGGTATCAGCCATGTCTTCAAGAAGGTCTACTTCACTCTTTTTAGCATCAGCAACGTTGCCCTGTTCAATTTCTTGAATGATGTCATTTAGCGACTCCATGACATCTTGATATTGGTCGGGTACAAGAGCTGGGGCGTTGAGACTTTCTAGAATGTCGAGATTTTTTAAGGACTCCCTTAGATTTCCTTCAACTTTCTTTTTATTCTCGTAAGCGTTTTCTATATATTTTTGTGCAGCGATCGCGGACATTAAAGAGGCATTTTTTATATCGCTGGGAGGGGCTGTTAGGTACTCGCGTGCTAATGCAATGCTCTCTTCTGCTTGCCTAAGATGTAATGGAGAGAAGAATTCTACGCCTTTTTTCTTCGCAACTAGCAGTTTTTCTTCTGCTTCGTCAATTGCTTGTTCTGGTGTGAAAGTTGACTGTGAAGCTGCTTGGGCAGATTTTTGTTGAAC
>NZ_LWGG01001199.1:0-1170 GCF_001635365.1 Oleiphilus sp. HI0128
ACGGGTATGCACATTAACATGCTGACCCATCGAAAGAAGGAGATAAACTCGGCATCGATACCGCTATAGATGCCTAGATACAAGGGGACTGAAAACATCATGTTTTGCATCGCCGCTATACCAGCGACAGCGATACGAAACATTGCGCTGCGTTTCTCTTTCTCGGCAAGTTGTCTCGCTTTGTCTTCCTGATAGGGGAAGGCTTTGTAGCCTAGCTTGCGTATTTTAATCAGGATTTTGCTTAGCTTGATCTGTTCATTGTTCCAGCTAAGTAGCGCTTTGTGAGTCGTATGATTGATTGATAGATTTATCAGGCCGGGAAGTGAGCTGATTTCGCGCTCTAAGAGCCAAATACAAGCGGCACAGGTAATTCCTGAGATACTAAGTGCAGCATCAGACTGTTTGCCATCTACCGTAACAAAGTCAGTTTGTAGCGCCGGGTCATCATAAAGAAGTAGTTCATCGCGTTGTGCGTCGGTGAAGTCGTCGGGCTTTAATGAGGCTTCAGTGCGGTGTTGATAGAAGTTATCGAGACCACCAGAGACAATGGTTTCTGCGATCGCTAAACAACCATAACAACAAAACGATTGTTGTTCTCCGCCAATCTCAAGCTTTGCGCTAAAGCCTTTTGGAATCTCTTCATTGCAGTGGTAGCAAGTCTTGCACATGTGTTGCCAACCTAGTCCTGCGACTTGCTAGCAGTCTCGTTATTTTCGGTGCCACCTATATTAAGCGTTACTTTTCCTGTCGGGAAGGTGACTTCTTCTCTAATCCGCCAGCTTTCGTCAAAGGCATAGAGGTCGACATATCGACGGCCATCAACTGGTGATGTTAAATCTCCAACAAACTGGCCTGATGGTGTCGGCAGAAGCTTGATAACTTGATCTTGGTCTCCCACGGTTGGGTGTAGAATCTTCAAGGTTAAAAAGGCTTGTTGTTGGAGAGTAGGGTGATACTTGTCACCGACTAGCTCAATAATGATGGCTTGATCAACAATTTCTAAGGTTGGTTTCAAGCCGAGGTCATCCGCCATATTATCTTGTTCAATCGTCTGGTTTATACCCATGCCATCCTTGTAATAGTTGTCGCTAACCAGAGTGTCACGACCAACAACAGCAACAGTTACCATAATGCTGCTGAGTATAACCGAAGCAATAGGTACGCTCAGGA
>NZ_LWGG01001200.1:0-1751 GCF_001635365.1 Oleiphilus sp. HI0128
GCCCACGTTACAAAACTGATCTGGACTTCGTCAAATAAGGTTTCGCCAAGCTTGGCGAAAATAGATATAAAAGAAATACCTCCGAGCAATCATGTTTTATACGCAAATTCCATAACACTCACACCTGGCACCTTAAGCGTAGATTTGGAGGATGGTGAACTGACTGTTCACGCACTGCAAAAGTCCTCGTTAGAAGAACTCGAACAAGGTGCTATGGAAAATAAAATCGCCGGGATATGGGGTAATAACAAGTGACAGGAATATACGCTGCTGTTTGTATCGCTATTTTGGTTGTTATGGCTATCGCTTTGGCCAGAGCATTCGATGCGCCAACCGTTTACGACCGTATTCTAGGAGTAAACATGTTTGGCACCAAGACTGTTCTTTTTATTGCGGCCGCCGGTTATATGATGGGACGCCCAGACTTCCTGGACATTGCCATTGTGTACGCATTAATCAACTTTACAGGGATGGTTGCGGTACTTCGCTTTTTCGAATACACAGCGCCAATTGAATAAAACTTAAATAATAATGGTTGGACATGTTTGTCTTAGATATTGTTAGTAGCCTCCTGCTAATAGCAGGCGTTTTCTTCGGCTTAAGTGGTGCCGTTGGACTTTTTAAATTCCCGGATTTCTTCACTCGCGTTCACGCAGCGAGTGTCACGGACTCTATTGCAGCCATTCTGATCATAGGCGGTCTCCTCTTGCAGACGTCTTTCGATTTAAATACCGCAAAACTTTTATTCATACTGGTGTTTTTGATGCTTACCAGTCCTACCGCTTCTCATGCTCTTGCTAAGTCAGCCCGTCATGGCGGCTTACTTACAATTGCTGAAACCAAGAAAGAACAACAGGAGCAAACGCACTAATGGCCGAACTGATCGACTTGGTACTGCTTGCTATGTTGGCGCTCACTGCTTTACGCATTATATTTTTGAAAGATTTATTTGCTGTCGTCATGCTCTTCGGAATATATAGTTTTCTGTCAGCATTGATATTCGTAAACCTTGACGCAGTTGATGTCGCGTTCACCGAGGCATCGGTTGGTGCGGGCATATCTACAGTACTCATGCTTGGCACACTGGCATTAACTGGTAGAAAGGAAAAGCAAAGTGCCCACTCTTCAATCCTCCCTTTGGTTGTAGTCTGCGTAACCGGCGCTGCCTTGATCTACGGCACGCTCGACATGCCTCCCTTTGGGCACCCTGACAACCCAGTACACGAACATGTCGCTCCACGCTATATAGAAGAGTCACCTAAAGAAGTCGGATTACCGAACATGGTGACATCAGTACTTGCAAGCTATCGTGGCTTCGATACTTTAGGAGAAACGGTTGTTGTATTTTCAGCAGCAATTGGTGTCTTAGCATTACTTGGCGTAAGGCGCCGCGAAGAAAGTGATGCGCCAGAATCTGGTTTAAAAGCGCACCACGTACTGCACGTTGTTGCCAAGCTAATTATTCCCTTGGTTATACTGTTTGCACTGTATGTTCAATTTCATGGTGATTTCGGCCCTGGGGGCGGTTTTCAGGCCGGTGTCATCGCTGCTGCGGCTTTCATTTTGTACGCTTTAGTCTTTGGGACACCAAGCTCATTTGAAGTAGTAAGCCCAAAGTTTTTGCAATTAATGGCCTCTTTTGGCGTACTGCTTTACGCCAGCGTTGGCTTGTACAGCATGCTTAAGGGCGGCCAATTCCTTGATTACAACAAAATCGCAGCAGACCCAATCGCTGGCCAACACTACGGTAT
>NZ_LWGG01001201.1:0-1789 GCF_001635365.1 Oleiphilus sp. HI0128
GTTATGTCGCGCAAGATGCACCCGCCGGCGTGTCGGCTTATCAACCCGATAAAGCAGCTTTAAGTATTGCAAAGTCCTTTAGCCAGACCTTTAAGTTTAAGTCAGGCTCCCGCCAGCTTAGCCAGATACATGCTCTCTACATGATGGGCAGTACTGGAACCTTAGCGCACTCTGAAGCGAGTGATGTGGACTTATGGTTGTGCTTTGACCCTGGCCTGGGCGAAGACGCTATGGCTTCGCTCGCAGAAAAAGCCAAGAAGATAGATGATTGGGCAAACAGTCTAGGCTTGGAGCTTCATACTTTTTTGATGAATGCGGAAAAGTTTAAGGCTGGGCACTTGAATAACCGCATGGATAAAGAAAGTAGTGGTTCTGCACAACATTATTTGCTGCTGGACGAGTTTTATCGTACTGCGATTTTATTAGCGGGGCGTTACCCAATTTGGTGGCTGATTCCACCAAATTTAGAAGGAGAATACGAGGAGAAAGTTGATCTCCTGTTGAGTAAACGTTTTATTAAACAGCAAGAGGTTCTCGATTTTGGTAGCGCTGCGTTTATTCCTAAAAGTGAGTTGATAGGTGCTGGGCTATGGCAGCTATATAAAGGCCTGGACTCGCCCTATAAATCAGTACTGAAAATCTTGCTGGCGGAAGTTTATGCCCAAGAGCTTCCGGAAGCTGAAACTTTGAGTCAGGTTTATAAGCGCGCTGTTTATGATGATGAATTAGGTATTGAAGATCTGGATCCATATCTTCTTGTCTATCAGCGTCTCGAAGCTTATTTAAATAAAAGAAAAGAACATAAACGGCTCGATATTGTTCAGAAGAGCTTTTACATTAAAGTTGCGAAAAAACTCTCTCGATCCCCATCGGGAAGGGGGCCTTCATGGCAGAGAAAACTATTGGAAAAAATTGTCCGAACCTGGGGTTGGTCAGAGAGTAAGTTCAGGTACCTGGACTCTCGCGCCAAATGGAAAGTTGATGAGGTTCTGGTCGAGCGCCAAGTCTTAGTGGCAGAGTTGAGTTACTGTTATCGGTTTTTGTCACAGTATGCTCGCACTCATGGTATTCGCTCCAGTATTACCGCTGAAGACCTTAACCTCCTGGGCAGAAAGCTATACGCAAATTTTCAGAAGAAAGCAGGTAAGGTTGAGCGGGTTAATCCGGGTATTGTCGGGGACTTATGGGAAGAGAACCTGGCTATTCACCATACCAGCTCTCAGTTGATGCCAAGTGAGCAAAGCGGCTGGCTGTTATACAGGAATCTAAGTACTGATTCAGATGCTTCGTTTGAAGTGCCCTTGAAGAAATTTACTTCGATGGTGGAGTTACTTGCATGGCTATATTTTAACGGCATTGTAAATAGCTCCACTCGCTTAAGTCTGGTACCGGGTGATACGGGCTACAGGCTACAAGAAGTTCAGCAGATGATTCGTGCTTTGCAGCAAAGTATTAGCGTACCTCTTCCACCAGTGAATCAGGCAAGCTTTGTTAAGGCTGCGCAGGTTACACAGGTGGTCTTGTTTGTGAGCGTTGGTTTAGACCCCATGGAAGAATTAGCGGAACGGGGGATGCAGCGTTTAAGTGATCGTACAGATGCACTCGACTACAGTACCGATCGCTTTAACCTGGTACGCACGATAGATCAAATCAGTATTAATAGCTGGAATGAAGTCAGTGCGCACCGTTTTGAAGTGGGTGATACCCTGATGCAAACCCTGCAGTCTTATTTGCAGATTTGTTTGGCACAGCAAAGTGACTTCGAGTGTGAATTACGTGTATTTTGTTT
>NZ_LWGG01001202.1:0-1053 GCF_001635365.1 Oleiphilus sp. HI0128
TAGAGGAGATGGCTTCCGGTGGTGCAGGTGCGCTAGGGCGTGGTGGAATGGCGACCAAGGTGCGAGCAGCCCGTTTGGCGGCGCGTTCCGGTGCTTATAGTGTGATTGTTGGTGGCAAGATAGAAAGTGTTTTGTTGCGCTTAAGAGCGGCAGAGGATTTGGGTACTATGATGCTGCCTTCAACCTCAAGACAAGTTGCGCGTAAGCAATGGTTGGCAGGGCATCTCCAGACAGCAGGTAATTTGGTGCTTGATGATGGGGCTGTGGCAGTGCTAGAGCGTGGTGGTAAAAGTTTACTGTCTGTCGGGGTTGTTTCGGCAAGTGGTCGTTTCAAGCGTGGTGATATGGTCTCGTGCAAAGATAGTTCTGGCAGGGAATTTGCGCGAGGCTTAGTAAATTATGATGCGCCAGATGCGAAGAGGATTCTAGGTAAGTCGAGTGACGAAATCTTATCGATTCTAGGCTTTTGCCATGAAGCTGAGCTTATTCATCGTGATAATCTTGTGTTGCTTTGAGATGCTAAACTTCAGGCATAAAAAAACCGGCGTTTGCCGGTTTTTTTATGCCTGAGAGCGAAGCTTAAGCTTTAAGGGCTTTAACTTGTGCGTTCAGGTTGCTCTTGATGCGAGCGGCGCGGTTTTTAGGGAAGATGCCCTTGTTTACCATGCCGTCGATAATTGGCTGAGCAGTTAGGAAAGCTGCTTGTGCGTTATCGTAGTTTCCGCCAGCAATTTCAGCGTCTACTTTTTTGATGTAAGTTCTAACCATTGAACGTTGGCTAGCATTGTGTTGGCGGCGTTTCTCTTGCTGACGCGCGCGCTTTTTTGAAGATGGGGAGTTGGCCACCGTGTTGCTCCTAAATTTCGCGGATTACTAAAAAATTAACTGGGAGCGCTTACACTTGATGTTGCTGAAAAGTGCTCGATCCCAGTTCATATAAAAATGACGCGAGACTATGCCGTTTTATTAGTCCTTTGTCAATAGTCTATGCTTAGACTTACTTGCTTTACTTAAGCGACCATTTTATTCAGCAGGTTTTCACATACCTTCTGG
>NZ_LWGG01001203.1:0-1077 GCF_001635365.1 Oleiphilus sp. HI0128
GCAGGCTTTGCTTCGTCCGGTAAATCAAGTAAGGCACAAACCTTATCTGCAACGTCCTCGGGCATACTATTCATGCCCAGACAAGCTGAGGTGAGCCATACTGAGCCCATGCCGACTTCTTCTGCCATACCTTCCCAGGTAAGTTCTTTAGATTTTTTAGCTAATACAATTGCTTCGATCACTTCTTCTTTCTTCATCACAATCACCTTTATTTACTGTGTTGGTCAGCGTCAGGTTTGAGCTGAGGAATAAATTTCATAAAGGGCTTTTGCAAGCGCTATGCCATTGGAAATTGTTATTATTATTCAATAGATTAGCTAAAACCTATGCGTGTGATCTATCAGTGAGGGCCTTATTAGTGTGCACTGAAAGGCTTGTTTCGAAGAGAGAGCCCTGTCCTAAGGCACTGCTGAATCAAGGGACTTGTCTAGCTGATTGTAGTGAGCAAAATTTATCGTAGCTTCTTACGCCAAGCGGCGGGGCTTAGGCCATATTTTCGCTGAAATAAACGATTGAAGTGGCCAGGGTCTTGATAACCAACCTTCCATGATATTTCTGCGACACTTTGATCACTATGTTTGAGGTGCTCTTTTCCCTGCTCAATTTTTAAGTGTTGAATATAGCTAAGAGGTGATTCGCCCGTTGCTTCTTTAAAGCGACGTTTAAAGGTGCGTACACTCATATTTGCTTTTGTGGCAAGTTGCTCGATAGAAAGGGGCTCAATGAAGTGGATTTCAAGCCACTGCTGGATAGAGAGAATAGCGTCGTCTTGATGGTAGGTTTGTTTACCAATGGAGGCAAATTCGCCGGAGTAGGCTCGTCTGAAATCGACCAAAAAAGTACTTTCTACGGCTTCGCCAACCTCAGTGCAGGATAAGCGTGAAAGCAGATAGATCATGATCTCCATGGCTGCATTCATTCCTGCAGAGCAATACAGTTCCCCGGTAGCGGTAATAAAACGATCGGGGCGAAGATCGATTTTGGGGTACTTCTGTGCGAATTCTTCTTGCTTATGCCAATGCGTGGTACAGATTCGCTCATCCAAGAGCCCGGCCTCTGCCAGAAAGTAGGAACCGG
>NZ_LWGG01001204.1:0-962 GCF_001635365.1 Oleiphilus sp. HI0128
TAGGACGCCCCTGACGTAATAAGGCTTCAGTAATCGCTTCTTCCGGCAACTCAAAATCAGCCGCTGACATTTTGTTATAAGTGCCGAGCGGACTCATCTCGGTCATTCCCCAAGCATGCTCTACATCTACATTGTGTTTGTCTTTGAAGGTTTGAAAGATTGAAAGTGGACAGGCGGCTCCTCCCACCGTCACACGTTTGAGACTGTCAATTGACTCACCACTTTCACCCAGATAGGCAAGCAGGGCCAACCACACTGTCGGAACGCCTGCCGACATCGATATTTTTTCGTCATTGATTAATTTGGTCAGAGTCTCACCGTCAGCCATTTTAGGACCTGGCATCACTAATTTTGCGCCAGCCATGGGAGCTGAATAAACGATCCCCCAGCCATTAACGTGAAACATGGGAACAATCGGCATCACCACGTCCTGGCGCGAAAGGCCAAAGGCATCCGGTAAGCTACTGGCATAACTATGAAGAACTGTTGACCTGTGACTATAGACAACCCCCTTTGGGTTACCAGTAGTACCTGAGGTATAGCACAAGGCAGAAGCTGTGGATTCTTCGAGCTCAGGCCAGTCAAATTCTGGTTCGTATTTAGCTATAAGCGTTTCGTAACACTGGACATTGCGTAAACAGGTTTCAGGCATTTTCGCCTCTGAGGTCAATACGACAAAACCTTTCACATTGGGCATTTTCTCTTGTAACTGCTCTAGCTTAGGTACAAATAAGGAGTCAACGAATAGCCATTGATCTTCAGCATGTTCAACAATGTATTCAATCTGTTCATCAAATAAGCGCGGATTAATCGTATGGCAAACCATACCTGAACAGGAAATCGCATAGTAAAGTTCGAGATGCCGATGATCATTCCAAGCCATCGTTGCAACCACATCACCCTGCTTTAAACCCAAGCCTTTTAGCGCATTAGCTAACTGACGCGTTCGTTGAAAAGCTTCT
>NZ_LWGG01001205.1:0-832 GCF_001635365.1 Oleiphilus sp. HI0128
TTATTTCCTCAATTAAAACTGGCCAAAGGTCTGTCATTAAGGGAAGTGTCGTGCTATGAATCCTTTCTATACACTCCTCAACAATCTTTTTGCTCTCTTCGCTTGGTGCCGAACGTGCACCCTGGTTCATAGCAACCAAAGCACGGATAGCTTGAGGTTTACGCTCAGTAAAGCGAATACCAAAAGCTCCTGTCATCATATGTGCGAGATGCGCACCGATGTGAAACTCTTTACCACGCAAGTCCTTAAAAGAAAGGTCCAGTAAATCTTCTTTTCTAAGTATGGCCAAAAAGTCGATATACTCACGATCAAATTTGAGAAACATACCGTCAGGGCAATAGTCTGCAATCACACAAGGAACATGGTGGGTTTTACCTAAGTGCAGTATTGCCTCATGATGAATCGGTCGACGAATACTTGAGCGACGTTCCTGACTCTTGTTCATTGCGTAATCCGCTGTTGTTGAGTTCGATTAATATGGTCCATGAATAGTCTAAATCTGTTTCATCAATACTTTTGCATTGCGGCTAGAGTTATAGTTTTTCCCGCCAGGCAAGTGCTCTGAAGAACTCAAGCCGAAGCCCCGTTCTTTAAACCATTGTTCAGTCTTAGTTGTTAACACAAATAAACGGGATAAGCCTAGAGACCTTGCTCTATCTGTTACAGCTTCTAACAAACGATCTCCACGGCCTTTTTGTCGATAATCCGGATCGACCGCGAAACACGAGAGTTCACCGGCCTTGTCTTCAGTAAAAGGATATAAACCAACACAAGCTATGATCGCGTTGTCACGAGCCTCAACCAGAAAATAATCTAATTCCGTCTCAAGTAG
>NZ_LWGG01001206.1:0-1001 GCF_001635365.1 Oleiphilus sp. HI0128
TATTTTAACTTATTTCTCGCATCGTCAACCGACGCGCCATAGGGGTACTTTAACTGTGCCCAGCCCATCAATCCCGGTTTTACTTTATGCCGAGCATCGTAAAAAGGTATTTGTTCTTTCAATTCTTCTACAAACTGAGGCCTTTCTGGACGAGGCCCAACAAAACTCATATCGCCCGTAAAAACATTATAAAGCTGCGGCAATTCATCAAGACGTGTATTTCTGATAAACGCCCCCACTTTTGTTACGCGCGCATCATTTTTAGTCGCCCAAACGGCCTTACCGTCTTTCTCCGCATCTTGAGCCATACTTCTGAATTTATAAATAGAGAACTCTTTTCCATTCAGCCCGACACGCGTCTGACTGTAGAGAATTGGCCCGTCACTTTCTAGCTTAACCGCAATGGCAGTTATCAACATAAACGGCCAGGTAAGCAATAAAATCAGGCTTGCGACGGTCAAATCAAATAACTTCTTTAGAATATCTCGTGCTTGAGAATAGACAAAACCATCTGAGAACAAAGCCCAACCAGGACGAAGCATTGAAATTTCCAATCGCAACAGCTCTCGCTCTATGAACTCAACAGGGTCCGTCACACGAACCCCTCTGAGCTTACAATCCAGCAGTGCATCTATAGGAATCTGACCACCTTCACTGCGGCGGCGCTCATCTGGCGCGACAACTATTTCACTAATATTATGCTGCTTAACAAAGGCCATCCAATCTTCAGGTTCATTGACCAATAAACTGGAATCTACAACCACCTCACCTTGCCCACAAGCCATACAGCCATATAACTGAAACCCTGACTCATCTTTACTAGCTTGAATTCGCTCCATAATATTGGCAGCTGTGTTCCCAGCACCAAAAATTACAACTCGCCGCGTTAACTGAGCCAAATCAACGACTTTATAAAAAAGTACCCTTACCACTAATACGAAGATCAAGGAAAAGGTGATCGCAAACGCTAAAACGCCGCGACCTAAATACATAACAGGGAA
>NZ_LWGG01001207.1:0-724 GCF_001635365.1 Oleiphilus sp. HI0128
TCCAGCAGTGTCAGTACCGTTCAGGCAGGGCTTGCCGATAGTGGTCGTTTGGCAGGTGAAAGTATGCGCCCTGTGTTTGAAAAAAGTATGAGTCGGTTGGTGGAGAAGGTCAGTGATCAGACTTCGAAAAGTCATCAGCAGTTTTCTACGAAAGCTACTGAACACTTGGATTTTCTGAATGGCCGCTTCTCGAAAACGGCAGACGAGGTGGGAAGTGTCTGGCGTAAAGCGCTAGAAGAGCAAGCGCTGAGAAACCAACAAAGTGCCGAGCAGATTAAGCAAACCTTGAGTGAATACAGTGAGCTCTTTGACGCTAAAACGCAGACAATGTTAGAAAGCTTGAACCAGAATTTGGCGCAGCGAGATAGCCAAAATCTCGAAAGTGAAAAAGCTCGACAGACAGTTTGGCAACAGGCGATGATTGATACGCAGACGCAGAGTTCTGCTTCTTTACACAGCGCCTCTCAAGACGTTGCTGACAAGCTAAATCAGCTTACACAAGCTCAGCTTGAAACAAGTTGTCAGGTTGCTGATAAATTTACGGAAATGACAGATCGTTTGGGGGCTATGTCTGAGGGGATCAGTCTTGATTGGCAGAACCGTGCTGACAAAATGTTGGCTCAGCAAGCTGAGCTGGTTGAGAAGCTAAGTGACAGCCAGCAGCTAATGGATGAGCAAACCAAGCAGAAGTCAGAGAAGCTATTGGCTGAACTAGCGGGTCTTT
>NZ_LWGG01001208.1:0-10335 GCF_001635365.1 Oleiphilus sp. HI0128
TTATCCATACCCTTGAAGCGCTAGTTGTATTATTAATCGGCATCAAGTTTCTAAAGATTAGATCTTTATACAAAGAGGCTTACAGTCACAACTCTCTAGCAGCAACCAGTACCCCTGATTCCGTCCAGCAAACTAAGCACTCAAGAACAGTTGCCGCGCCAGGCAAGGCATCCAAGCCAAAGTCTTTTCTAAAAACGCTTCCCGAACCTGAAGTATTATTTTCAGTAGAAAATGAAAGCCTAAGTTCGAATGAAGCAACGAAACCTATCGCCAAAAAAGATTTACTAAATGATTATATCGATGACTTCTTTTTTGATGCGCCGTTACAAGAAAAGCCCGTAAATAAAGACGCTATTGTTCATAGCCATGTAAAAGATTCATCTAACGATGATGAGTTTATTACGATACAGGAAGAAAATGCTCAGGTAGTTAGAGCTATGGAATCATTGAAGAAGGAAATTGGACTAACAGTTTAAACCTACAGGGTAAACCGCTCAATGCCTTACAAGCACTCGCATAACCTAAGCAACACCTAGCATAGAAGCCCCTCATGCAAACCATTTAGCTAGTCTCTCCGGTGTTAGCAAGAAGCGATGCAATATTTTCTGGGTCATAGCAGCCACAAAAACAAAACATCTCATGTCAGTTTTTTTTACACATAAAGATCAACGATCTATAAGCACAAACTATAACAACCAAGCATTAATAGAATATATAAATAACGGCATAATTCCCGCTTACTTCAGTGAGTGCAAGAACGCACTAAAATTATTCTAAGGGAGTTTACACATGAAAAAACTAAAACCAGCATTAGTCGCTACAATGCTATGCGGCTCATCAGCAGCATTCGCTGTACCATTTAGCTATGACGCGATAGACGTTCCAGAAAGAATCCCTCAAGACGGAACAGCAGGTAACACCTACAGCTTTATCTTTAATACAGTTGGCGCCTCTGGAACCATCGCAGACCTAAATGTTTACATTGATATTGAACACACTTGGATGCAAGACCTAGATATCTTTATCACAAACACTTTTACAGGTACCGAAGTGCAGCTATTCGACCAGTATGGTGGCTCAGGTGATAACCTAGCTCAAGTCACTTTTGATGACGAAGCAGGAACTCATATAAGCACTGTCGCAGCGCCTTTTGGCCCAGGAACCTTCCAGGGCACTGAATTGCTTTCAGCATTTGATGGCGAGTCACTCAGCTCTGTGTGGCAACTTACCATCTTCGATAGATTAGCTGGCGACACAGGTACTCTTAATGCTTGGGGTATCAGTGGTGATACTGCCGACTCTGTGTCAGTAGCCGAGCCAGGTACTCTTGCTTTGCTTGGTCTTGGACTAGCAGGCCTTGGCTTTACTCGTAGAAGAGTTTAAGCATGATTTGCTGCCTCTGCATTAGAGGCAGCAACCTTCCGGCAAACATTGGTAGCTGGCCATTAATGTTGGCCGAATAAACCAGCTCTCAATAAGTAACGCTATACTTTACACCTCTACTTACTTAATCGCCAAGAGCAGTGCTTGTTCAGCCAAATCTTCAATTGATATTTCTCCATCCCGCTTATACCAGGTAGTCGTCCAGCTTAATGCTCCAGTTAAGAAACGACGTAAAATAAAAGTATCCGCCTTAATCTGCCCCTCTGCTTTAGCTTTATCTAAAGCACCTAACCATAGCTGCTCATATTCATCTCTAAGCTTAAGAATATCTCTTTGGTTTCCTTCGTTTAGGCTACGCCATTCATAGACTAGAACAGACATCGCATCCCCGGTAACACCCGTGATGGCTTCGATCTCACAAGTAATTAATGCAAGAACTTCTTCTTTGGCCGAACTTGCTGCAGCGAGTTTGGTACGCATCAGGTGCGTATTATAGATAATCACCTCTTCCATCACTGCTTTAAGTATCTCTTCTTTGGTTTTGAAATGGTGAAAAATACTGCCTGATTGAATACCCACGGCCGCCGCAAGGTCTCTCACTGTCGTGCGTTCATAGCCTTTCACTCGAAATAGTCTAGCAGCCTCAATTAGTAATCTGCCTTTAGCACTTTTTGGATCTGTCATCAGACCTTCTTTTATTAACTCTTTACCATTCATAATTTTTTACACCTATTACAAAAAGACAGAATAGCCTACACACAAGGAAGTTCGGGCTATTTGACCAAGTGCTTGCTTGAGCATTATTTCAGATAAACATCATAACGCAAAATACAGGGTTTACAAACCAAGCGCTTGCTTGGTAAAGTTGACTTGGTGATAGCGTTCCAAATGATTAGAACAACAGACGTTTAATTAGTGAAACAGGTAAACATCATGGCAAGAAGCAGCATACGCATTGGCTGCGCCTCAGCATTTTGGGGCGATACAGAAACCGCAGCAGCTCAGCTAGTTGAGAAAGGTAATATTGATTACCTTGTCTTTGATTATTTAGCCGAGATCACTATGTCTATTATGGCCGGACAAAAAATGAAAGACCCCAATGCCGGCTACGCCTCGGACTTTGTCGAAACCGCTATGGGTCCCTTACTTAAAACAATAAAAACCAAGGGCATCAAAATCATCAGCAACGCTGGCGGCGTTAACCCGCAAGCCTGTGTCGCTGCACTTGAAAAGGTAGCTGAATCCACGGGCCTTGAGTTGAAAATTGCCATGGTCGATGGCGACAACGTACTACCGAAAAAGTCTCACTATGCCAAGCAAGGCGTTAAAGAAATGTTTACCGGTGCAGATATGCCACCAATGTTTGTTAGCATGAATGCCTATTTAGGAGCGCCCGGTATAGCCGTCGCGCTAGATTCTGATGCTGATATCGTTGTCACAGGTCGTGTTGTCGATAGTGCCGTCGTGTTGGGTGCGATGGTTCATGAGTTTGGCTGGGCCTGGAATGACTACGACAAACTGGCACAAGGCAGCTTGGCCGGTCATATCATCGAATGTGGTGCCCACTGTACCGGTGGCAATTTCACTGATTGGGAACTCGTTAAAGATGATTTTGCTGATATGGGCTTCCCTATTGTTGAAATTAAGGACGATAGTTCCTTCTTTGTCACCAAGCCAAAAGATACAGGTGGTTTAGTTTCTGAAGCAACCGTTGCAGAGCAATTGGTTTATGAGATCGGTGACCCTAACGCTTACCTATTACCCGACGTTACTTGCGACTTTACACAAGTCAGATTAAAGCAAGACGGCGCCAATATCGTCCAAGTGTCAGGCGCACTAGGCCGAGCACCGAGCGATCAATACAAGGTATCAGCAACCTGGCGAGACGGTTTCAAGTGCACCGTCACCTTCTTGTTAGCCGGAATCAACGCAAAAGCGAAAGCCCAAGCCGTGGCTGAAGCGATTCTTGAAAAGACTAGCCATATGATCGAGGCTAAGGGCTTGAAGGCCTATTCGGAAAAAAGCATTGAGTTACTGGGCACCGAAACCACTTACGGTGAACAAGGCGCATCTGACCAGTGCCGTGAGATCGTGGTAAAAATATCTGTTGCTAGCCCTGATAAGAAGTCTCTGGTTTTATTTTCCAAAGAGATCGCACAGGCTGCAACAGGCATGGCGCCGGGCATCACCGGTATCGTTGGTGGTCGGCCAACGGTATGGCCTAAGATCCGTTTATTCTCCTGCCTTGTGCCTAAAGCCGACTTGGATGTGAGCGTCAAACTCGGTGAAGAGTCCATTCCTGTATCAATTGATAGCGAAACGTCTTTCGTAGGAGCTGAAGCGACTCAGAATAAAACAACTTTAGGCGAAAACTGTAATAGCTACGTTCCGTTAATCAAACTTGCTTGGGCTCGAAGTGGCGACAAGGGCAATCATTCCAATATCGGTGTCATCGCGCGCTCTGAGGAATACCTGCCCTATATTCGTGAAGCTTTAACTGAAGACTTCGTTGCTGAATACATGTCACATACGCTTGACCCAGAACATGGCAAGGTCAATCGTTGGGACCTTCCCGGCATCAATGCCGTGAACTTTTTACTCGAAAACAGCCTAGGTGGAGGTGGCGTTGCTAGCTTGCGCATTGACCCTCAAGGCAAAGCTTTCGCACAACAATTATTACAAGCTGCCATCCCTGTTCCTCAGGCCTTGGCCAATAAACTGTAGGTAAGATAAATCATGAGTCACCCTTATCAATCAATCTTCAGAGATGACCTATACCAAGACAAAGTATTTATCGTAACGGGCGGCGGCAGCGGCATTGGCCGTTGTACCGCTCATGAGCTAGCAGGGCTTGGCGCGCATTTCATCATTATTGGTCGTAAGCAAGAAAAGCTGGATGCTGTGGTTGCTGAAATCATCGAAGATGGTGGCAGTGCTGAAGGTTTTTCTTGCGATATTCGCGAAGAAGATATCGTCAAAGAAACGGTTAATGAAATCGTTAAGAAACACCCTGTGATATCGGGTTTAGTGAACAATGCAGGCGGTCAGTTCCCTGCCCCACTTACCGGTATTAACCAGAAAGGTTGGGAAACGGTGGTACGCACCAATCTAACCGGCGGCTTCTTGATGGCTAAAGAAGTGTATCTGCAAAGTATGAGTAAGCACGGCGGATCAATTGTCAATATCGTCGCTGATATGTGGGGTGGTATGCCAGGCATGGGGCACTCCGGTGCAGCCCGCGCAGGCATGGTGAACTTCACTCAAACGGCTGCCGTTGAATGGGCAGCGTCAGGCGTTCGTGTTAATGCTGTCGCACCGGGCTGGGTGATCACCAGCGGCATGGATACTTATCCTCCAGCCATGAAGCCTTGGATTCTAGGTTTAAAAGATGCTATTCCATTGAAACGTATGGGAACCGAAGCGGAAATAAGCTCCGTGATCTGCTTTTTGCTAAGTGAAGGGGCAAATTTTATTAGTGGTGACTGTATTCGTATTGATGGTGCCGCCTCACAAGGAGGCCGCGTTGCACCGCTACCCAGAGCGAATAACTCTGAGTCTTATGATGGCTTCCATCGCGCAGAGCTTCCCAAAATTTTCCAAGAGGAAGAAGAATAAATCCCCCTCTCTCGTCATTCCGGCAGTGTCTAAGCCGGAATCCATAACGATAGCGGGGCATGAATAAACATGCTACCCGATTAAATATTTCGGGAATGGCATCAAAATAATACGGATACTTAAATGAGTATATTAGAGACAAGCATCGAAACTTCGTCTGAAGAGTTCCAGGCAAATGCCGAAGCCATGCAAGGCTATATTAACGAGTTTCGTAACGTTGAAAATAAAGTCGTAGAAAAAGAAAATCAAGCGAAGGAAAAGTTCATAAAGCGCGGTAAATTGTTACCGCGTGAACGTATCAATATGCTGTTGGATCGTGGCGCTCCTTTCCTTGAAGTGAGCAGTCTCGCTGGCTACAAGATGCACGATGATAAAGATGGTTCCATGGCCGGTGGCGGCATTATCGCGGGCATTGGGTATGTTGCAGGCATTCGCAGCATGATCATCGCCAGTAACAGCGCCATCAAAGGCGGAACGATTTCTCCTGCTGGTCTAGACAAGACGCTACGTTTACAGGAAATCGCCAAACTGAATAAGCTGCCTATCGTGACACTGGCAGAAAGCGGCGGCGCTAACTTGAACTACGCAACCGACATATTTGTGCAAGGTGCTCGCGGCTTCGCAAATCAAGCACGCTTGTCAGCGCAAGGTATTCCACAATTCACAGTGGTACATGGTAACGCAACGGCTGGTGGCGCCTATCAGCCTGGCTTATCGGATTACACGGTCGTAGTGAAAGACAAAACCAAAATGTTCTTGGCTGGCCCTCCACTACTTAAAGCCGCTACCGGAGAGATCGCAAGCGATGAAGAGTTAGGCGGCGCAGAAATGCATGCGCAAGTTGCCGGTACTGCTGAATTCCTCGCAGAAGACGATGCCGACGGCATTCGGATGATTCGTGACTTAATGAAGAGCGTTCCTTGGAATGAGCAGCTTCCAGCTAAGCCATCTAAAGAGTGGCAAGAACCTCTTTTCAGCCCAGAAGAGCTAATTGGCGTTGTACCAGCAGACAGCAAGCACCCCTACGATGTCCGCGAAATCATTGCCCGTATTGCTGACTCGTCCGATTTTGTTGACTTCAAACCAGAATTCGACAAACAAACCGTTTGTGGCTTTTTGAAAATTCAAGGTCATGCTTGCGGCATCATTGGTAACAATGGCCCGATCACGCCCGAGGGCGCTGCCAAAGCGGCTCAGTTCATCCAACTATGTGAACAGTCCAACACCAGTTTATTGTTCTTCCATAATACCACCGGTTTTATGGTTGGCACGCACTCAGAGCAACACGGTGTCATTAAGCATGGTTCTAAAATGCTACAAGCGGTAGCAAATACCACTGTAGCTAAGCTCACTATCGTCGTTGGCGGTTCCTATGGTGCGGGTAACTATGCCATGTGTGGTCGAGGTCTTGACCCTCGCTTCATCTTCGCTTGGCCGAACAGCAAAACAGCCGTTATGGGCGGCGCACAGGCCGGTAAGGTATTGCGAATCGTCACAGAAGCAAAACATGCAAAAATGGGTAAAGAAGCTGATCCAGCCATGCTCGATGTTATCGAGAAAGCGACTGCAGATAAATTGGACGAGGGTTCAACAGCCTTGTTTGGCACCGCTCGCCTATGGGATGACGGATTAATCGATCCGCGCGACACGCGCAAGGTGTTGGCATTCCTCTTAGATATTTGTGAGGAAGCCAATATGCGTGAACTAAGACCCAGCTCTTTTGGCGTAGCGCGTCTATAAGATGTAAAGCAAAAACTACCAGGTCATTCCCGCGTAGGCGGGAATCTATTGTTTTAGAGCTAAGCCACATAGGTTGATGAATACTAAGAACAGACTGAATATAAAACTAGACAATGGATCCCCGCTTGCGCGGCGATGACGCTGAGTCCGACTATATTCACAAATAATTTAAAGAACAGAGCAAGAACAATGCAATTTACTCAAGAACACAAAGAAATCCGTCGTACCGTTAAGAACTTCGTCGTAAATGAAATCAACCCACATGTTGAAGAGTGGGAGCAAGCTGGCACATTTCCAATGCGAGACGTATTCAAAAAGCTTGGCGAGCTTGGCCTTTTAGGTATTAGCAAACCGACTGAGTTTGGTGGCATGGGGCTCGATTACAGCTATAGCATTGTGGCTGCAGAAGAATTTGGGCTGGCTAAGTGCGGTGGCGTACCCCTAGCCATTGGGGTACAGACAGATATGTGCACTCCTGCTCTAGCACGCTTCGGCTCGGATGACCTACGTAAAGAGTTTTTAGCACCTTCTATTACCGGCGACATGATTGGCTGTATCGGTGTTTCTGAACCTGGTGCGGGGTCAGATGTCGCGGGCCTAAAAACGACTGCCAAAAAAGATGGTGATGATTACATCATCAACGGTACAAAAATGTGGATCACTAACTCGCCAAGTGCTGACTTTATCTGCTTATTGGCGAATACCTCTGACGACAAAGTACACGTCAATAAATCGCTGATCATTGTACCGATGAATACACCAGGCGTTACCGTTGCACCGAAACTAGATAAGCTCGGTATGCGCTCCTCTGAAACAGCTCAAGTATTCTTCGACAACGTTCGTGTACCGCAGCGTTACCGTATCGGAAACGAAGGAATGGGCTTCATGATGCAAATGATGCAATTCCAGGAAGAACGTATGTTTGGTGCGGCAAATATCATCAAAGCTCTGGAACGCTGCGTAAACAGCACTATCGATTACTGTAAGCAACGAGAGACCTTCGGTCAGCCTCTGATTAATAATCAGGTAATTCACTTCCGCTTTGCAGAATTACAAACTGAAATCGAAGCCCTTCGAGCCCTGACTTATCAGGCAGTTGAAGGTTATATCAACAAGCAGGATGTCAGCAAGCTTGCTTCTATGGCGAAGCTAAAAGCAGGCCGCTTGGGCCGAGAAGTAACCGATTCTTGTTTACAATATTGGGGTGGCATGGGTTACATGTGGGACAACGAAGTATCTCGCGCCATGCGTGACGTACGCCTAGTATCTACTGGCGGCGGTGCAGATGAAATCATGCTCGGCATTATCTGCAAGCTAATGGGTATTTTACCCGGCAAGAAGAAGTAAACCCTTCCTCGTCATCCCGGCATTCTTTTTAGCCGGGATCTATTATGTAAATTATTAAATGACGAAGAGATCACTAACTATGACTTTACCAGAAACCGAAACACTATTACTTGAACAGCGAGACCATGAACTGCATATCACACTCAACCGCCCTAAAACTCGCAATGCGATGAGCCTAAAAATGGTTAAAGAGTTAATGGCTGTGTTTGAAAGTATTCAAACACAGGAAGACATTCGTGCAGTAGTATTACGGGGCGCAGAAGGCCACTTCTGCGCTGGCGGCGATATTAAAGATATGGCAGGTGCCCGTATGGCGGAAGGCTCTAAAACTGCTGATCAAAACGACCCGTTCTACGAGCTGAACCGCGAATTTGGACGCATGATTACTTATGCGAATCAGATTCCACAGGTACTCATTGTGGTCACAGAGGGGGCAGTCCTGGGCGGAGGCTTTGGCCTTGCCTGTATTTCCGACGTTGCCCTAACCTCTAGTGACGCAAAATTTGGCTTACCTGAAACCGGCCTGGGTATTCCACCGGCTCAAATCGCTCCATTTGTCGTGACACGCATTGGCTTAACCCAAGCGAGACGTCTAGCCTTATTAGGGTCTTGTTTTAACGGTCAGGAAGCTAAGGAGCTGGGCATTGTTCACGAGGCACATGAAACAAGTGAAGCACTTGAAGAAGCCCTAGAATCAGTACTTAGCCAAGTTAAACGCTGTGCACCAGATGCTAACCGTATCACGAAAGAACTGATACTCGGAGTCGGCAAACAACCATTGGAAGAGTTATTAGACTCTGCAGCCCATTCCTTCTCAAAAGCAGTACAAGGTAAGGAAGGCCAGGAAGGCACCATGGCCTTTGTACAGAAGAGATTGCCTAGCTGGGCAGAGTAGTCAGTTATCATCAAAACAATGGATTCCCGCCTTCGAGGGAATAACGATAAAAAGAGAGTATTAAGATGTCTAAACAAGTGACATTCGAAAAAGTATTAGTTGCAAACCGTGGAGAAATTGCCGTTCGTGTGATGCGTACAGCTAAGTCGCTCGGCTATAAAACCGTTGCGGTTTACAGTGAAGCTGATGCGGGTGCGCCACATGTTCTTAACGCAGACGAAGCGGTATGTATTGGTGCAGCACCAGTAGGCGAATCCTATTTAGTCGCAGACAAAATCCTTGAGGCCGCTAAACTAACTGACGCTGGCGCCATTCACCCTGGCTATGGCTTCTTGTCTGAAAACTGTGACTTCGCCAACGCTTGCGAAAAGGCCAATATTGAATTTATCGGCCCACCTTCTGCAGCAATCGAGCTTATGGGTAGCAAACGTTTATCAAAGATCGCTATGACCAAGGCCGGTGTGCCTTGTATCCCTGGTTATGAAGGTGCTGATCAAGACATTGAGACACTCCTAAAAGAAGCCCAAACCATCGGCTTCCCTATTATGGTAAAAGCCTCTGCCGGTGGTGGTGGACGTGGTATGCGTCTGGTTTTTGAAGAGAGCGAGCTGGAAGCACAAATCAAAACAGCTAGTTCAGAAGCTGAGAATGCTTTTGGCAGTGGTGAGCTGATTCTTGAGCGTGCCGTGATCAAACCTCGTCATATTGAAATTCAAGTCTTCGCCGACAAGTACGGTAATGCTGTTTATTTTGGTGAACGCGACTGCTCTATCCAGCGTCGCCACCAAAAAGTGGTTGAAGAAGCGCCTTCGCCATTTGTCGACCCTGAACTTCGCCAGCGCATGGGTGAAGCGGCTGTACAAGCAGCCAAAGCTTGCAATTACGTCGGTGCAGGGACGGTTGAATTCTTGGTCGACTCAGATAAGAACTTCTACTTCCTGGAAATGAATACCCGTTTACAGGTAGAGCACCCGGTGACAGAGCTGATTACCGGTACTGACTTGGTAGCCTGGCAGCTCAATGTAGCGTCAGGTCAAGTATTGCCCAAGACTCAGGATCAAATCGAACTTAATGGACATGCCATGGAAGTTCGCCTCTATGCTGAAGACCCTGCAAATCAGTTTTTACCTCAAACGGGCCCGGTCCACCTTTGGGAGCCAGCTCAAGGTGACGGTTTACGTATCGATGATGGCATTATAACCGGCCAAACCGTCTCGCCTTTCTATGACCCAATGTTAGCCAAGATTATTGCCTATGGCGCAAACCGTGAAGAAGCGAGACGTCGTTTGATCCGTGCTGTTGAAGAAAGCACCCTATTTGGCTGCACCGTTAACAGTAACTTTCTATGCGAAGTA
>NZ_LWGG01001209.1:0-1004 GCF_001635365.1 Oleiphilus sp. HI0128
TATCGGTTGAAAGCCTAACGAGACGATGAATCATTGAACGCAAACCATGGACACTCAGGTCAAAATCATACGGAAGTAGCTCAGCACTGACGACGAGTAAGCACGACAGCATTTTCTCGAGCTCTTTAATCTTGCTTTCAATATCAAGAAACAGATTTGAGTTCTTTGGTGACTTGATCGGGCTAGACAGGTGCGCTTCAACTAAGGTGATCCAATGCTGATGCGCCCTTTCAAAATACAAAAAAGAATTGAGCCTAAGGTTTGATAAGGTATGAGATATCTGATTGTGACCACCTAGCTGATCAAGGCGGTCACTTAACTCATTGGCGATCACTAAAATCTGGGCGTCTAGACCAAGTTGAGGCTCACCAATGAGATTTGGAAAGCCAGTTCCGTCATTTCGTGCGTGGTGGTGTAGAACCAGCTCCGCAAGCCCTTCTAGCTCAGGTAGGTACTTTTCAACTAAACGTGAACTAATCAGAGGGTGAATATCTCTGCCGTCAAGCGAGCTAGCTGGAGAAAAGAAAGGGCCATTAACCTTTGTGGGAAACTCAATCGTCTCGGTATCGGGTGCGTGTTTACCAATATCTTGCAGTAAACCAGCGACGAACAGCAATCTTTGGTTAGCTTCTGTGAGGCCAGCTGACCGGCCAATCAATAACGCACACCAACTGCAAAACAAAGCCCTTTCGAAGTCGATTTGCGAACAAACATGGACACGAGTAAGTGCCTTCATGATCTCAGGAAATTTTTCAAGCTCATTGCAAAAGAAAACCATTTTTGGCCAATATGAATTGGCTTGGTTTATTTTGAAAAGCGTCGGATGGGAGTCAATAAACATCCGGTATTCGAGAAGCAAGCTTGCTGCGCTGATATAATAATTACCGCCAAGGTAATCAAAACTGCTATCACTCATGGCACTAAATTTCCAGGACAATGTTCGAAAAAGGTATGATTTAAAGATAGGCTACAAGCCCTATATATTCAAAGACGAAAGCGTGATA
>NZ_LWGG01001210.1:0-979 GCF_001635365.1 Oleiphilus sp. HI0128
CTATACTCAGCTCACCTTCGGGGCTACCTAAGCGCTCCTGAACATCCCAGGCATTTAAAGCAAGTGTTAACGCTCGGGGGTCTGCATTACCAATATCCTCACTCGCCATCCTAACTACGCGCCTGGCTATATATAGAGGGTCACAACCGGCATCAATCATACGGACAAACCAATATAGCGCGGCGTCGGGATCAGAACCTCTAACAGATTTATGCAGAGCAGATATTTGTTCGTAGAAGATGTCTCCGCCTTTATCGAAGCGCTTAAGCGAACTTTGGATAACCTCTTCAATATTCTCTTTACTAACGACGCACCGCTTAGCATCTCTATCCGCCAGATCAACTGCTAGTTCAAGAAAGTTTAAGGCCTTGCGAGCGTCACCATCTGCAACCTTTGCCAAAATATCGACTAGCGATTCGTCTATTTTCACGTCAATATCGGGGAAGCCATTTCGATGCGCTAAAGCGTTGCTTATAACCAAAGCGGTTTCGTGCGAGTCCAACTTTTTTAATACATAAACCCTTGCACGTGAAAGTAATGCATTATTCAATTCAAACGAGGGGTTTTCGGTTGTCGCGCCGATAAAGATAACAGTGCCATCTTCAACAAAGGGTAAAAAAGCATCTTGCTGGGACTTATTAAAGCGGTGGACTTCATCTACGAAAAGTATTGTGTCCCTACCCGTTTGTTGACGATACATCTTTGCCTGTTCAATCGCCGAACGGATATCTTTCACACCACTCAATACTGCAGATAAGGGCAAGAAGTTGGCATCGAAGTGCTCAGCTAATAGATTCGCAAAAGTAGTCTTGCCGACGCCAGGCGGCCCCCATAAGATCATAGAATGAAGAGCTTGTTTATCTATGGCTTGCCTTAATGGACGAGAAGGCCCTACCAGGTGACTTTGACCAACATACTCTGACAGGTCTGCAGGTCTTACACGCGCAGCTAAAGGCGCATAGCGTTTGCTTGTAGATTC
>NZ_LWGG01001211.1:0-715 GCF_001635365.1 Oleiphilus sp. HI0128
CCAAATACAAGCTTCAAGACTATGCAGTTGAAGTGCTTGCTCACGAGATTGGTCACCATATTCTTTCGCCAGCAACACTCACAGATCATGCCCGTATGATAGCGAGAATCCATGTCTGCCTTCCTACGTTAGAGAACCAGGCAGGTATGGTCGCCAACCTGTATTCAGACCTACTAATTAACAACCATCTCCAGCGTCAGTTTGGCCTCAGAATGGACGAGGTCTACAAGCGAATAGATCAAGGGGGATCGAATAGCCGAGTATGGCATCTTTACATGCGTATCTATGAGCATCTATGGCAGCTTAAATCGGGCTCTCTAGGAGGGCAGTCGGATTCTGATGCCATGGAGGGAGATGCATGGTTGGGTGCGAGAATTATAAAGGTCTATGCAGAGGATTGGCTTAAGGGGGCGTCTAGATTTGCGTCCCTCTTATTGCCTTACTTGGCTGAAGAAAAAAATACGGCAGATCAGATAGCCAAGTTAATGGATACAAAACATGCTGGAGCCGGGCAGTTTCCTTCCGGCTTGATCAATAAGGATCAGGGTGAAATGGATAATATTCACCCATCAATGGATCCAGATTTGATCGGCGATGCGAGCGCAAATGAGGCAGGAGCAAGGGAATCTAACCTAGGTGAAAGCTCACAATCAGATGGCAATGGCCAGTATCGTGAACCATTCGAGTATGGGGAAATTTTAAAATCCGCAGGTAT
>NZ_LWGG01001212.1:0-1021 GCF_001635365.1 Oleiphilus sp. HI0128
TGGAGATGGGTCAGTCAAGTCATCCGCAGGTACATATACTGCCTGGATCGATGTGATCGAACCAGTCTTAGTAGATGTAATACGCTCCTGAAGAACACCCATTTCCTCAGCTAGTGTAGGCTGATAACCTACCGCTGAAGGCATACGACCTAGCAGTGCTGATACTTCAGTACCTGCCAGTGTGTAACGGTAGATATTATCAACGAACAATAGTACGTCTTTACCCTCGTCACGGAACTTCTCAGCCATTGTCAAACCAGTCAAGGCAACACGTAGCCTGTTTCCTGGTGGCTCGTTCATCTGACCGTATACCATCGCTACCTTAGAGTCTGTTGGAGTCTCTAGGTTTACAACGCCAGCTTCCTGCATTTCGTGATAGAAATCGTTACCCTCACGAGTACGCTCACCAACACCTGCGAATACTGAAAGACCAGAGTGCTTCAGTGCGATGTTGTTGATCAATTCCATCATGTTTACAGTTTTACCAACGCCCGCACCACCGAATAGACCAACTTTACCACCCTTAGCGAATGGACAAACCAAGTCGATTACTTTGATACCGGTTTCTAGCAATTCAGCCGATGCTGCTTGCTCTGCGTAAGTAGGTGCTTTACGGTGAATAGGCATACGCTCTTGCTCACCGATGTCACCACGCTCGTCGATTGGGCGTCCTAGAACGTCCATGATACGACCCAAAGTTTCTGGACCAACAGGTACAGAAATTGGTGCGCCAGTGTTATCTACATTCAGCCCACGCTTTAGACCTTCAGTACTACCCATTGCGATAGTACGTACGATACCATCACCTAGTTGCTGCTGTACTTCAAGTGTTGTATCAACACCATCAACCTGCAACGCATCATATACATTTGGAACTGATTCGCGCGCGAATTCAACGTCGATTACAGCTCCAATAATTTGTACGATATTTCCGCTACTCATGTCCGGATCCTCGTTAACTTTTAATCTTTAAATACACAAAATTTGCCAGGAACTACTTATACCGCAGCTGCACCACTAA
>NZ_LWGG01001213.1:0-941 GCF_001635365.1 Oleiphilus sp. HI0128
TTCTTTAAGTCGCTCCTCAGCTTGAGCGGGGATCCCCAGACACCAGCCTTCCAAAATAATTATATCTAAAGGTGCTTCTACTTTTGGCCAGCTGCATTCTGGAAAGCGATCATCGGTAGCTTTATCGAATCGAGGTATAGAGATCTCTTGGTTGTGACTTTTTAGTGCATGCAGTGTATTCAGGGCCAAATTTAGGTCGTGGGTGCCGGGCACGCCTCGTGTTTTAAGCATGGGGTGAATGTCGCGTGCCAAGTGCTGGCGTTGGTCGTGCGTAAGGTAAAAGTCGTCGATAGAGATGGATAGACTCTTTAAACCTTCGGCCTGGAACGACAGGGAAAGGTAGTCTGCCAAAGTAGTCTTTCCAGAGCCTTGGCAACCATTTAATCCAACAATTATGGTTTTTTGTGCACCTTTATGGTGCTTGATAATAGTCTTAACCAGCGGGTCAAACCAAATTGAGGCCTGAGTTAAATAGGACTCAGGTAGCTTGTTGCCCTTTATAAATGCCTGTTTGTCAGCTGTCTTCATGGTAGGGAGCCTATCACTACTCAATAATATAAGTGGGATAATGCATTAACCGTTCCGGTTTTTAAGTTACGGAAGAAGCTTTTGATTGGATCAGGGGGAGACAGCTTTAAATAAGGAACCATGCCTCCCTTAAAACGTCTGGGAGGCATGGGCTAACTTAGCGCCTAACGGAACAGATTTTCTTCATTAACCAATTCAATCGCATTCAACTGATGGTAAATACTATCATCGTAGGCACCATTTGAGATGATGCGTTGTCTGTGACGCTCAAAGATCTTGTTGTACTTCATTATGCGGCTGCCATAAGCAGACCAGGCTTGCTCTTTGGCTTGCTGAGGCCATGATTCGAGTTCAATTTGTGCAGTTTCTAGTTGAGAAACATGCGGGCCTCCCCAAATCATTGACATGGCGAG
>NZ_LWGG01001214.1:0-837 GCF_001635365.1 Oleiphilus sp. HI0128
AAGCCTTCAGGAATATTAAGAGTGACTTCGCCTTACGCCTATGAAGACCCATTTATGTCTGAACTGATGGCGAGCTTTATGGAGAAGTACCCCGAGGTTAAGCTTCAGAACCTGGTTAATCAGCGTAAAGTAGACCTGATTGAAGAGAAGATCGATTGTGCGATCATTGCTGGTCATTTGGATGATTCCAGTCTTGTCAGGCGTGGTTTGGGCTCGGCTGTCGTTGTTTACTGTTGTAGTCCTGCCTACATTAAGAAGTACGGTTACCCTGACAGTATTGATGACTTAGGTGGCCATAAATTAGTTCAGCTGGAAATCCCTGAATGGCTTAACCCTGAGCCGGATATACTGGTTGATTTGGTGGAAACACGTCTTGCCACCAATGATATGTTTATGTCTCGTCAGGCTGCCGTCGATGGTTTGGGAATCACCCGTTTACCTCGTGTTCATATCGCCAATGCGCTGGAAAAGGGTGAGCTGGTTGAAGTGCTCCCAGAGTATAACTTTGACTTACCTTTAAGCATCTTGTTCCCAAGCAATAAGCAGTTTACCACCAAACTGCGTGCGTTTATTGATCATATGGTTGAGTTTTCAGCCAAACATGCCAAGTGGGATTTTGGATAATCCCTATTGGCTAGTCAATTTTGAGTTGTGCATGATCCAGTACAATTCCGGCACCTGTTAAGCTTAAGTGATCGTCATCGAAATATAGTGCTTGGCCATCCCTTACTGTCGGACAGTATTCTTCAGAGCATATTGCTTCGAGAGGCTTAATTGCTTTCAGGTTATCACCAAATGGCAAGCTATCTAGTTTCTCAAGGATAAACGCATGACGCT
>NZ_LWGG01001215.1:0-1980 GCF_001635365.1 Oleiphilus sp. HI0128
GGTACGGTTGCAAATATATTGCAAATGTTAAAGCTGCCCGATGGTACGGTTAAAGTGCTGATCGAAGGTGAGTACCGAGTCAGTGTTGATCGGGTTGCTTCAGAAGAGTTCTTGTCAGCAAAAACGAGTGAGCTGGAAGAGTCTCACCCAGAGCAGTCTGAGTTTCAGGGGCTTGTGCAAACCTTAATGTCTCAGTTTGAAAAGCTGAGTAAGGTGAGTAAAAAAATTCCTGCTGAAATCGTCTCGTCGTTAACGAATATTTCTGACCCTATTAGGTTGATCGATACCGTTGCTGCTCATTTGGAACTCAAAATAGCCGATAAGCAGGATGTTCTGGAAGAGTTGAATGTCGGGCAGCGTGCAGAAATGTTGTTAGCTGTTATCGAAGGCGAGCTTGATCTGATTCAGGTCGAGAAGCGCATTCGTGGTCGTGTTAAGAAGCAAATGGAAAAGAGTCAGCGCGAGTACTACCTGAATGAGCAAATGAAAGCTATCCAGAAAGAAATGGGAGCGATCAACGAAGGTGGTAACGAGTTCGAAGAGCTGGAAAACAAAATTCAAACGGTTGGCATGAGTGCAGAGGCCAAGAAGAAGGCTGAAGCAGAGCTTAAGAAGTTGAAGATGATGTCACCGATGTCTTCAGAGGCATCAGTTGTGCGAGGCTATGTTGAGTGGCTTGTAAATCTTCCCTGGAAGAAGAAAAGTAAAGTTCGACACGATATCGTTAAGGCAAGAGAAATTCTTGATGCAGACCACTATGGCCTAGAAGAGGTCAAAGACCGCATTATCGAATATTTAGCGGTACAGAGCCGGGTTAAGAAGCTTAAAGGGCCGGTATTGTGCTTGGTTGGGCCTCCTGGTGTAGGTAAAACCTCCTTGGGGCAATCTATTGCGAAGGCAACAAACCGAAAATATACCCGTGTTGCACTGGGTGGTGTGCGTGATGAAGCAGAGATTCGTGGTCATCGCCGAACTTATATCGGTTCAATGCCAGGTAAACTGATTCAGAAGCTTTCTAAAGTCGAAGTGAAGAACCCGCTGTTCTTGTTTGATGAAATCGATAAATTGGGTGCTGATCATCGTGGTGACCCGGCTTCGGCTTTGCTTGAGGTGTTAGATCCAGAACAAAATCATACCTTTAATGATCACTATCTAGAAGTAGATTATGATTTGTCCGATGTTATGTTTGTCTGTACCTCAAACTCAATGAACATCCCTCCGGCCTTGCTTGATCGTATGGAGGTTATCCGTATTCCGGGTTACACCGAAGATGAAAAGATCAATATCGCGCAAAAATACCTGATCCCGAAACAGATCAAAGATAATGGCCTGAAAAAAGGTGAGCTCGCTATTGCCGAAGATGCAATAAGAGATGTGATTCGTTATTACACCAAAGAAGCGGGTGTTCGAGGGCTGGAGCGAGAGCTTGCTAAAGTTTGTCGCAAGGTAGTGAAGGAAATTCTAGAGTCTAAAGAGGCTATTGAGATTACCGTAGATAGCAAAAATATCGATCAGTACTTAGGTGTGCGCAAATTTAGTTACGGCATGGCTGATGAAAAGGACCGGGTAGGGCAGGTTACTGGTCTGGCATGGACGCAGGTTGGCGGCGAGTTGTTGTCAATTGAATGTAGTACTGTGCCGGGTAAAGGTAAGGTTGTTCGGACGGGGTCTTTGGGTGATGTAATGCTGGAGTCAATACAAGCTGCTATGACTGTTGTAAGAAGTCGAGCTGGCGGCTTTTATATCGATGACAACTTTCATGAAAAGCATGATATTCATGTCCATGTTCCTGAAGGTGCGACGCCAAAAGATGGGCCGAGTGCGGGTATCGCAATGTGCACGGCAATGGTTTCCTCATTTACTGGCATTCCAGTTCGTGCAGACGTTGCGATGACAGGTGAAATAACCTTGCGTGGTCAGGTCCTTGCTATTGGTGGCTTGAAAGAAAAGTTATTAGCGGCACATAGAGGTGGAATAAAA
>NZ_LWGG01001216.1:0-1122 GCF_001635365.1 Oleiphilus sp. HI0128
CGGGTAGAGTCTATAAGGCTCGCGACGACTCGGGTGTTCAAACACAAAATATGACCTTGCGAGTCGAAAGCGACGCCGTGTTGGAATGGTTACCGCTAGAAACTATTCTTTTCCCTAAGTCTCATGCACGTATGAATACCCAAGTTGAACTGGCAGAAGGTGCTAAGGTAATGGCTTGGGAGGTCACTTGTTTTGGCTTACCGGCGAATAACTTGGCGTTCGAAGACGGTAGTTGCGAGCAGCGCTTGCAGATATGGCAGCAAGGCCGTATTCGTTTCAATGAAGCCCTCAGTTTAGCGCCAGGTGACACATCCGTTTTACATGGAACGGGTGGACTTCAAGAAAAGCCCGTTAATGCACTATTTGTTGCTGGGCCCTTCAACGAAACTATCGATAGTGCGGAGCATGAAACCATGCTTGAGGCATTGCTTATCAAACAAAGTGGTATGCCAGGAGATGATTTGCTAGCGTTAAGCATGACAGGTGAGTTTCTAACCGTCAGATACCTCGGTAACTGCACTGAACGAGCAAGAAATTTATTAGGCGAAGCATGGGCATTGGTTCGTCCAGTGCTATCGGGGCGCAAAGCCACCGAACCAAGAATTTGGTTAACTTAAGTGTCAGATTATATAAGAGTGAATTATGGAACTATTACCTAGAGAGAAAGATAAGCTACTGGTTTTCACCGCCGCGTTGCTGGCTGAAAGACGCTTGAACAGAGGCTTAAAATTAAACTACCCCGAAGCCATGGCCTACCTGACAATGGAAATTATTGAAGGCGCTCGAGACGGTAAAACGGTTGCCGAACTAATGAGCTACGGCAAAACCTTGTTGACTGAAGAGCAAGTAATGGACGGTGTCGCCTCGATGATTCATGAAGTGCAAGTCGAAGCGACCTTTCCTGATGGAACTAAACTGGTCACCGTTCACGACCCGATTTCATAAGTCGATTAATTGGCCTTTTTATTCCGTTAGTGACACTCACATAGTCACACCGGTGGTAACACTCACAACTGTCATCCCGGTGGTGTTTTAAGCCGGGATCCATGAGGGCTAGCAAGGGGTATCGACGAAGATGGATTCCTGCTCAAGTGACCGCGGGAATGACGGGGGTTACGGGGC
>NZ_LWGG01001217.1:0-1903 GCF_001635365.1 Oleiphilus sp. HI0128
GATGAGCCATTTCGTATCACTGGACGACCCTAAATGGACACCGAGCCTTGACGACATGCCCACCGTTCTTAGCAACAAGCCCGCTCGTCCAACAATGAAACTCAACCCCGACCAGCAAAAGAAGCTACAATTATCTGCAGGCGTGTAGCACTTCTTAGCAGATAGTGACTCCGGCGTTGAGCCTTCAGCGCCCAAAACAGCCTTCAGCGCCAAAACAGCTCTCAACACCAGGCATTCAAAAATTCCACTCGATTCAGCGCCTGTCTTTCTATAGAATTCCAAACCTGTTCTATTGAGTATCAGGGATCCGCGATCACTATGAGCCGTGACAAGCTTCTTCACACCCATGCTTCTAGCCCTGCGGCCAAAAGGCTAAGAGAGGCAATGCTCAATTATCACGACTTCCAACAGCAATCAAAGCTCGACAATATCGACCACCACTTGGCAAAACTCGCTCACTGGCAAAGTGAGCGCTTAAAGTTCAGTCATCGCGATTTTTATCAATCAAGCGACTATCAAGACGGCTTATCCTTCCTGTTTACGGATTTATATTCAACCGAGGATTTCAGCGACCGCGATCGGGATCTTGAGCGAATATTTCCTAAAATGATCAAGCTTTTACCAAAAAAAATTCTTGAAACAGTGAGTCTTCTGGTAGAACTAAACTTACTTACTCAGCAGCTAGATCAGCGGCTTGCTGAAATCATATTTATTGAACACAACAGCAATGAGCTAAACGAGAAGATCTATTGTGAAGCTTATCGCGCTAGCGACAATCATGGCCAGCGACTATACCAGATACAACTGACTTCACAGCTGGGACAAAAACTCGACAAGTATGCGCGTAGCTCCGTCATCTTATTTACCTTACGCATGACCGAAGGTGCCGCAGAAATGGCTGGACTACAAGCACTTCATCAATTCTTAATGACCGGCTTTGAAGCCTTTCATAGCATGAAGGATGTACGCACGCTGATGAATACCTTAAGCGAAAGAGAAACCGTCTATCTCGATGAGATTTATCAAGGCAATAATCACCCCTTCAATTTTGACCTGAGCATATAAGCACAAAGGAAATACACATGACCGACCGCATCATTCTTGAACGAGTAAGGCTGGAGATTAAAGATCAAATTGCCTATGTAACCTTAGTTCGTGCAAGTAAGCTCAACGCACTCGATATAGCTATGTTTGAGGCCATTGCAAAAGTGGCTAAAGAACTTAAAAAGAACAAGTCTATCAGAGCGGTCATTCTATCTGGTGACGGTGATGCTTTCTGCTCTGGACTAGACATAAAAAGCGTTTTGAAAAGTCCGGTAGCCGCGCTCAAACTTTTGGTTAAACCCGGCACCAAGGCCTCAAACCTGGCCCAGGATGTCAGCTACCTGTGGCGCGATGCTCCCGTTCCTGTCATTGCAGTGACACACGGAAAATGCTGGGGAGGCGGCTTTCAAATCGCATTGGGTGCCGACTTTAGATACAGCACACCCGATTGCGAATTCTCTATCATGGAAGCACGCTGGGGTCTGATTCCCGACATGGGCGGCACACTAACGCTGAGAGAGCTGGCACCGATTGATATCGTCAAAGAGCTTGCGATGACGGGCCGAGTTTTCAATGCTGAAGAGGCTAAATCATATAACTTGATTACCCATATCTATGATGACCCGATGACCAAGGCAGTCGAATTCGCTGAAGAGATCAAACAGCGCTCGCCAGATGCCGTTGCCAGCAACAAGCTGCTTTTCAACAAAACCTGGCTTAGCACCATCAAACAGGCTTTAAATTGGGAAACAAAATTACAACGCAAGCTGATCGGTCGTTACAACCAGAGAGCAGCAGTCAGCCAAGGCACCAAAGGCGCGAAGCCCTTACCTTTTAAGAATCGCAGCTAAGCTTGAAT
>NZ_LWGG01001218.1:0-706 GCF_001635365.1 Oleiphilus sp. HI0128
GCTTAATATATGTACAATTTTTCTGTATGGAACTTTTTCTTTGTTCTGCTGTCTAAATTTGAGCAGAGCAAAATATTGAACACTAAAATTCTTACGGAATAAATGTTGGAGGTTTTATTATGGGTACAAGCTTACAGCCCGTAGATATGCTTACCCCGGGCGCAAACCTGGAGTCATACATTCAGGCCGTGAATGGTATCCCTATTCTGAGCGTTGAAGAAGAACGCAAGCTTGCTGATCGTTTACATGATGAACACGATCTTGAAGCTGCACGCCATATGGTTATGTCTCATCTTCGCTTTGTTATTCATATTGCTAAAAGCTATGCCGGCTACGGTTTGGCTCAGGCAGACCTTATTCAGGAAGGTAACGTAGGCTTGATGAAAGCTGTTAAGCGTTTTAACCCTGAGTATGGCGTTCGCCTGGTTTCTTTTGCTGTACATTGGATCAAGGCAGAAATTCACGAGTTCATTCTACGAAACTGGCGCATCGTTAAAATTGCGACGACTAAAGCTCAGCGTAAAATGTTCTTCAATTTGCGCAGCAACAAAAAACGTTTAGCTTGGTTCACTCATAAAGAAGTTCAGGACGTAGCTGAGAACCTCGGTGTAGAACCAAAAGTCGTACGAGAAATGGAAGGTCGCTTAAGTGCTCACGATGCATCTTTCGACATGGGCGCCGATGATGACGAAGATAGCGCATATCA
>NZ_LWGG01001219.1:0-13647 GCF_001635365.1 Oleiphilus sp. HI0128
GCAGAAACCTCAGACCTGACTCACGAAGCAAATACTCAAATAAATCAAGGTAACGAGATGATGCGCAATACCATTGGTGCAATCAGCAGCGTCTCGGATGATATGACACAAGCCAGCCAAGTCATTAGCCAACTTGAAGCCGATGTTCAACAAATTGACACCATTCTTGGCGTCATCAGAAACATTTCTGAACAGACCAACCTATTAGCTTTGAACGCCGCGATCGAGGCTGCACGAGCTGGCGAAACAGGCCGCGGCTTCGCGGTAGTAGCAGATGAAGTTAGGTCTCTCGCACAACGAACTCATGAATCCACTGAAGAAATACAGGCGATGACTGAAGCTCTGCAATCTGCCGCTGCCAATGCAGTTAAAGTAATGGAGGCCGGAAAGATCCATACTCAATCTTGTGTGGATAATGCTTACAGCACCGGAGAGTGCCTAATGATAGCGGGTTCAAAAGTCGCTGAAGTCACCGATAGGAATAATATGATCGCTGCAACGGTGGAACAACAAGGCATCGTTGCGAATGAAGTCAGCAGCAATGTGGTCTCTATCAAAGAGGTCGCTCATGAAACCCACGAAGGTGCGACAACACTTTCACAACATAGCGAAGAGCTACAAAAGCTAACCAGCTCAACTCAGCAACTTCTTGAGCAGTACAAGGTATAGACTTGGAGAGAGCATATTTATAGCTCTCTTTTATTGTTATATTCATTTTATGCCTGATAAACACCGAGATAAGTAGACACATCTAATGAAAACCATATTACGCAAACCACTACACTTACTTATTTCAATCCCTCTACTAAGCTTGTGCTTTGCCCTAACCTGCTCTGCCAATAGCTGGAACTTGGAACATGATGACGACGGAATCAAGGTATATACTCAAGAGATAGAGGGTTCCTCATTCAAAGCATTTCGTGGTGAAACCTCGATTAAATCAAGCCTACATAACTTAATGGCCCACCATACAGACATATCTGCAATGGAACTATGGCTACAAGATTGCGCAAAGAGTGAAGTTCTTCGAAGAATATCAAATAAAGACTTTTATATTTACCAACGAACGAGTGCCCCCTGGCCTGTAAGCGACCGAGATTATGTACTACATGCCAATATTAAACAAGACCCCAAGACCTATGCTGTAACGATGACTTTCGAAGCCAGCACAGCCGTAAAGCAAAATCACGAAGACTGTGTACCTGTCACACAACTAACAGGTTATTGGCGCTTTACACCACAAGGTGATGGCTATATTTTTGTCGAATATGAAACGCATGCTGATCCTAGCGGAGACCTACCGGCATGGCTCGCCAACAGCTTCGTTGTTGACCAACCGTTAGGCACACTAGAAAAAATGCGTAGACGCGTCGAAAGCAATATCTATCAGCTGCCCAAAGAAATGTCGTACATCATTGAGCCACCATTACCATTAGCGATCAAAAATAAATCAATTTCCGAGCAAGCCACAAAACATAAGCAATAGACCGCACCCTCATGTATCCGTGACAAAAAGTGCAACTCAGGTCACATTTGTAGTATCATTGCCGCCCATTTTTTAAGCAGCAGAGAAAGAGATTACGAATGCAACTTTCATCTTTAACCGCAGTTTCACCTATCGATGGCCGTTACGGCTCAAAAGTCACTGACCTTAGGGATATCTTCAGCGAGTTTGGACTTATTAAATTCCGCGTAGAGGTTGAAATTCGTTGGTTGCAAACCTTGGCAGCCCACCCTCAAATTGAAGAATTAAAAGCCTTCTCTGCTGACGCCAACAAGTTCCTAGACGATATCGTAAGTAACTTCTCTGTAGAAGACGCAGAGCGCGTTAAAGAAATTGAACGCACTACAAATCACGACGTAAAAGCAGTTGAATATCTCCTAAAAGAAAAGTTCTCTGCAGCAAAAGGCGACTTCCCTGAATTAGAAGCCGATTCCGAGTTCGTTCACTTTGCTTGTACTTCGGAAGACATCAACAACCTATCTCACGGTTTAATGCTTACTAATGGCATGCAGAAGAGTGTTTTACCGTCAATGAAAGAAGTTGTAAACAAAATGGAAGAACTGGCACTTGAGCACGCTGAAATCCCGATGCTTTCACGTACCCACGGTCAAACAGCCTCGCCTTCTACAATGGGTAAAGAATTTGCAAATGTTGTTGCTCGTTTACGCCGCCAGTTGGCTCAAATCGAGAAAGTTGAAATCCTGGGCAAAATTAATGGCGCTGTAGGTAACTACAATGCTCACCTATCTGCCTACCCTGATGTTGACTGGGCTGAAAATGCTAAAACATTCATCGAGAGCCTAGGACTACAGTTCAACCCGTATACAACACAGATTGAGCCCCACGATTATATTGCAGAATTGTTTGACGCAATTGCCCGCTTCAACACGATTCTAATCGACCTAGACCGCGACATTTGGGCTTACATTTCAATGGCTTTCTTCAAGCAGAAAACAATTGCTGGTGAAGTTGGCTCTTCCACGATGCCTCATAAAGTTAACCCTATCGACTTTGAAAACTCTGAAGGCAACTTAGGCCTGGCAAACGCTATATTAGGCCACTTGGCAGAAAAGCTACCTATCTCTCGCTGGCAGCGTGACCTGACAGATTCTACGGTTCTTCGTAACCTAGGCGTCGGCCTGGCGCACAGCATCATTGCTTACCAGTCCACGCTAAAGGGTCTAAACAAGCTTCAAATTAACCCGGAGCGTTTAGCTCAAGACCTCGACAACGCATGGGAAATCATGGCTGAGCCGATTCAAACCGTTATGCGTCGCTATAAGGTTGAACAACCTTACGAGAAGCTTAAAGAGCTAACTCGCGGTAATGTAATGAACCAGGAAACGATTCAAAGCTTTGTGAAGACTTTAGATATTCCAGACCCTGCTAAAGAAGAGCTGCTGAAATTGACGCCTGCTACCTATATTGGTAACGCAATAGCGCAGGCAAACGCAATTAAGAGCTAACTTTCGAAAGATTATAAAAAAGGCGCATTGAGAAAACTCAACGCGCCTTTTTTCTTTCCATTTGAAGACTCTTAAGTAATCAGTTTCGCCCATAAACCCTTTCTCTGTTATAACGGAAGAAACCTAACATTTCTTCTTCCTTCTGGATGGTACTGGCCTCATTTTTAAAGTACTTCTCTCGCAAAGCGCTTAGCTTTTCTACTAAGGCTTCGCCTTCAAACTGCTCAGAGACAAGTGAACGCTCTTCCATATATGCGTAACCATTATTCCACCGATCCTCTCTCTCTTGGTCTCGCTTGGCCAACCATTCTATCTGGGACTCTTCGAATCCGATGAGCCGCCTCACTTCATTAATTTCATACTGACGTTCTTCACGTGTTAATGCACCGAGTTCACTTTGTACAGCATTAAGACCAAAGACAACTTGAGATAACATACCTTTCGAATCAAGCACCAAATCTTCAACAGAGCCAAAATAGTTTTCATCATAAGCGCTTTGCAATAGATAAACTCGGTCTTGCATGCTCATATCAAGTGACTGGTTAAGCATATTAACGGTAGAGAGCATCGACTCTCGTTTATCTTCTTCAGCACTTCGTTCTTTCTCCCAAATAGCTTCTGCTAACTCCTCACCAAAAATTTCATAGCGCTTTTGCCACAACATGCCTTGCTGCTGCAACGCAGGCATTTCATTCAGATCTAATATATTAGTCAAGAGCCACTCGTCATAGATATCAAGCATTGCTAATAAAGCAAGAATATCATCTACTAACTCGGGGAAAGCCGTTCGAATAATTCGCTCAAATATTTCCGCACCTGTATCTGGGTAGGACTGTATTAAGTCGTTACGCATTTCTTTCAAGCTTGCGTGAAAAGACGGTAAGTGTTTCTCACTTGAGTGTTCTTGAACCAGTAAGCTTACTAAGGCTTCAATCAGCTGCTCAATCTCACTAGGCTCCGCTTTCAAATACTCTGGAATCTGAGGAGTAGGCACATCAAGGTAATCCTCAGTCGAGGAAGATAAAGGTAATGAAGGGCCAAGAGAAACAGGCTCATAGTGCGAATTAAGTGGCTTTTGACTGGCAAATAACTGAATAAGGAAAACGCTTAGTGCGATACTGATAACAGCGATGCCACCCAACAAATAGGGTTTCAAATTTACGGCTTTATTGTGCTCACTCATATCTACTCTCTGAATTATTATCTTTAGACATTTCGAGAAAGCGGCGATCCCTGCCGCTCCAAAACTTACTACTCTGTTTTTATAGCAAAGGCTGAAGTACTGGCCAGATCTGTGCTGAAAGGTTATGAGATCCTTCCACGGTCGGATGAATATCATCACTTTCCACCTGAGAAGCAGGTACCGTTCCACGCGGATCTACAAAATGACAATTCGCATTACTCGACACGTCACAAGCATAACCCAGCAAGTCATCTCCATAATTCAATGCTTGAGTTAGATTCGCATTACCTCTAGGTAGCTCGTAATAGCCGAGCCATACAACATTATCGACGCCATCTGCATCCATTTGGTTTAGCAAGTTAACCGCGTTAACATACTGATCTTCAACTAAGCCACGGCAGCTGCTAGAAATGTTCCAGCGATACCACTTAGTACGGCAACCATAAGGGTCGAATAAAGTTGCCGGTATCAAGATATCATTACCGCCGCCATCCATGACAATCGTAGAAATATTCGCATCCGTTGCTTTCGCATCTTGGTACTGTTTGTCTACAGGTGTTGCTAATGAGCCACCCGATAACTCAGCGCCACTTTGCGTATAGTTTCGGAAAGTGGTAGCGGCATTCGCTTGAAGGTCCTCCTCAATTACACCATTCAAGTCGAATATCGAATCACCTAGCGTTACCACGTCCATACGCTGAGCGTTTTCTTCATAAGGGTTTCCCGTACAAGCAACCAAGGAACCGGCAATCGCTAGTGTCCCCACCAGCTTATTCTAGAGCCGCCTTTGTGATACAGTTTTCTTAGATTCATCGTTTTCATGCTTTCTCCAGTTGTTATTTTTGATATGGAGACATGATCCTATAATGATTAATTTAAGTTTAGTGAGGCGCAAAACGTACCAAATAGTGAATATTGTTCATATTTTGCACCCTCGATAATACACGAGCTAAAAAGAGAATAGATTTGTGATTTCATTCACAAAAAAGGGCCTTCCCTGGCCCCACTAACTATGTAAATCTAATTAAGTCGAGTGAATGTATTTACCCGAATTACAATACAGTCTGAAGCACAGGCCAAATCTGATTTGCCAAGTTAATAGATCCTTCTGGGGTTGGGTGAATATTATCGCTTTCAACTTGAGATGCTGGAACAGTGCCACGCGTATCGACAAATGAGCAGCTTGCATTCGTCGCTACATCGCAAGCATAACCAAGCAAGTCATCACCGTAATTTAAGGCTTTTGTGAGGTTTTTATTGCCACGAGGTAACTCGTAATACCCTAGCCATATCACGTTCTGAACATCATCACTTTCCATCTGATTGAGCAGGTTTATTGCATTAATATACTGATCCTCAATCAAGCCACGGCAGCTTCTTGAAATATTCCAACGCCACCAGTGAGTACGACACCCATAAGGGTCGAATAGCATTGCGGGGATAAGAATGTCGTTACCGCCGCCATCCATAACAATGGTATCGATATTTGCGTCTGTAGACTTAGCATCCTCATATTGTTGATCGACGGCTTTAGCCAAGGCACCACCAGACAACTCTGCTCCGCTTTGCGTGTAATCTCGAAAGGTCTCACCGGCATAGGATTCGAGCGTCTCTTGAATGACACCATTAAGATCAAAGATCGAGTCGCCCAGAGTAATAACGTCATTGCGATCTGCCACTTCTTCGTAAGGGTTACCTGTACAACCGACAACACTCACAGAAACTATACAGGCAGCTGCAAATTTGACAGCCTTAGCCATCTTCACTGGCAGGTCTATCAATTTTTTTTGTTTTAATCTAATCATTTTGCTTCTCCAGCTTTTTGATTGTTTTATGGAGAAACAACGATAACGCAGTCATGAATTTTTTTAGGTATAGGATTACGTACAGATCTCATAGATCAGTGCGCAATTTGCCTTAGGGTTCATTGCACATTCGTCTGGCCAAATCATCTCTAGCGTGCTGAATAAGTGTTAAAGGATCTCGCGCTACGGAAGTGAAAACATGCAAACCACCTAAAGGCATAATGCCCTTCTGTGTTATTTCACCGATAGACCGACAATAGTGCTTCAGGTTCCCGGCCGCATCCGGTTGTGAGGTTGAAGGCATCAATACCGCCACTTCATTTCGATCCAAACTAACAAGACTAAATGCGCTATCCAACTCTGTTGATAAGCACGCTTTAACCTCATCACGCCACTGAGACTCTATTCGCAACAATGCAAGGGCATGTGACGCTTGGTCGTCTCTGCCAATCAAATCAGTCAGGCGCGCTTCTAAACCTTTTTGGTTTAACATACCTGTTTCAGTATCATGAACATCCAACCATTTCCTCTCATCTACAATAGTTGGTTCAGCTAAAGGTGTCGCGATGACCAAAACTTGCCGAGACGAGATAGAGACAGACTCTTCCTGCTCTCCATAAACAGGCGTATAACGCCAAGAAAGGCAGTGCTGATGCCCTGACACAGAAGTGATATAAGCAACATGTTCAAACTCTGACAAAACCCCTCTAGTGATATCCTCAAGCCGCCGGGAGACTAAGCCCCCCTTAGCCTGAATGAGAGAATCCAACGAGCTCCCTTCGAGACTTTCTGAGCTTAATTCAAATAAAGATTTTAGATAGCGATTAACAGACAATAAGCGCCCGCCACCATCAACTACTGCGATACCCACAGGAACTGAGTCATTCACACTCTCTGATAATAGTTTCTCGCGCTCCAAAGCTTCTGTGCGTGCATCCAAAGCATTTGACGTTTCGACTGCCAAGCGCTCAACTGCATCGGCACGATGTAGCTTACGTAAAGGCTGGCGTAATAGTATAAATAGTAGAAATTCACCGACAAGCAACGCTAAGAAACTATAACTGAACGTTTGAGAGATCGTTTGATCTAATAAGGAGTAGTCTTCAGACACATTTGATATTACAACTAGTTGATTTTGCTGCAAAGGCATCGCCTTCAATTCATAAATATTTGGAGACAAATCCAAAACCTGAATTCGGCGACTTAATTCATCAAGAGAGTACGAACGCGAAGCCTGATCAAGCACGACTCTGCTTTCCAAGGGGTTGGTTAAAGCCATTAGATCACGCTCCCAAAATGGAGAAACAGGCAGCCCCTTGACCCCTGCACTAAATGGGTCCGTATTCTTGCTTAGCAAAACCGTATCAATATTTGAGACGTGCTGAAACCTAAGCATTACATTACTTAATGGCTCTGCCAGAACGATGACACCCAAAACATCCCCCTGATAAAGCATGGCAGTGTAAGTCACAATTCGGCAAACAGAGTTACAATCTACACGCCAAGAGGGCGCTTCTCTCTGGAGCACCTCCCTAACACTCTCTTGGTGTTGCAATGAGTCAGTCGAGTGTAATATACCAAGCTGAGTATCAAACAAAGCCAATACTGACAATCCCCCATCGGCTTGTAAATTCCAATCAAGCTCTTCTATTTCACTGCGAAAACTTTCGACATCGTTTCCCCGGATTGCCTCCATTAAAATTTTATTCAAACTTGCCGAGTTCGCTAGCTGTATCACTTTATCCGCAGAAGTTTCTATCAAACGATTTAATTGCTGTTCATATTGGGCATGCACAATAAGCCGGTTAGACTCAAACTCATGCGTTTTCCACTGAGACATCAACAAAGAAAAGACCAACACAATTAATGTGAATACAAGGCTAATCGCTCCAAACGTTTGCCAATTAATGTTAAAACCTTTGTCTTTCCATCCTGAGGGTAATGTCTCGTCAATCATCTACTACCACCTATAGGCGAGCTGAAAAAGAACTGCTGTCCAGTATGGATCCGGCTCGTCTGAAATCGAGTTATCACGACTAAACAACCTCGAGTAACCCTCAATATAATGAATCTCAGCGCGAAGAAGCCAGTTCTCATCAGGTCTAAATGCCAGACCAAAATTAGCATCGTCAAATGAGCTTTTTGGGTCTGACGAGCCCCTCAGCTTTGTTTGTTCATAGCGAACATACATTTCCCAGAATTCATCAAAACGATAAACACTCTGCAAGTAATAAGCTTCTTCATAAAAATCATTAACAGCCTCGCTTGCCAGTGCCGGAATATTAGTCTGGAATTTATGGCGCAAATACTCAAACGTGACAGACCATTGGAATTGGTTGTATTCAAGTGATGTAACGATATTTTCGGAGTAAAATGACGCGTCAGGTTCAACAATCATAAGCAAAGGGTCGTCACCTGCAGGAAACTCAACTGATACTTCGTATTCTGGTTTGAAGTACGTTATGGAGGCACGCCAACCATCAAACTCTTCTCCATATATTATTTTGGCTAACAGGCTACGATCTCCTTTGAGTTTGCTTGGAGAAAGTTGTGAGGCCTCTTCCAACTCATCTTTATCAGCAACAGGCTGGCTCAAGAAAAGTTGAAATGCTAAAGGCTCACCAGATAGGTCATAAGAACCAAAGAATTCCACACCATCAGCGGAATAAAAGGAGTTACGAGTCATGTCAAAATAAACGGCTTGCGGCATCACCACACCCGTTCGGGTATGGGGAATATCCCGAGTCTCATTATAAAAACCATAAGAAGAACGTATTCTCCCTAAACGAAGACCCAAAGAACGATCAAAACTCTGATAAATCGGGTAGCTAAAAAACCCGTAATCGAGACGAATATCTTCACCACTCGACTCACTAACCTTTCGACCTAATAACTGGGCGGAAACGCCTATAGACCCTTTGACCGTGGTAGAAAATAGTAAACCTGCCTCCCACATATCAAGCGAGGCCTCATCATCCGAGCGGCTCAGATAATCATAATCACTACTATAAATAACGCTTTGGCTAACAAAAGCCTCCCACGAGAAAGGTGTAAACCAGTCACCGTTTTCCTCAGCAAACAAGCTTGAAGAGTGAGAGCCAAGCAGCAAACTACTAGTAAACAGTAAGTATCTTAATATTTTCATTGTTCTGAATCTTTGTATCGTTATTATTGTATATATAGCCAATTGCCCCAGGGGTCATTGAGACACGCTCTATCATCTCACTCTCACTCTCAAGGCTAATTGGCGCTTGTCCCGTACCGGTATAAACCTGCCTATACCAAATAGACTCGAGTTGATTAGCCGATATCACTTTATCCATGGAGCAAGCTATTACCCTATTATTCATAAATCTCCAGGTCGCTTGAGTGTTGCCCTAACCTTCCCTTACAAAAAAAACCTAACGATTCAACAACGACGTTTTTGCGCCGAGGCGGTTTTCTCATATACCTTAAACTCTCTACGAGAAATAATTTGTTCCACAGTAACACCCCTTGATATATGTTTTGATTTTCCTGCGCCTACCTATTCACATCGCTACTTAAAGCACTTCGACTGCAAAGCAACTTTTAACCAACCTCTTTCGATCATTACGTTTGATGATCAACTATTATACAGAGATCTATCTAGCCACAACCCAACCTTGCACCAACTCTACCTTAATAAGTCTCTAGACCTCTGGCAAAAATCTGAACGATTGCAAGACTTCGAGTATCGTGCAATCAGCCAGATAATGCACAACCACCCAGAGTCTTTTAATAGTCAGAAGCTGGCATCCAAGCTAAATATATCTGTTCGAGGATTACAAAAACGGCTTAATAAGCACGGCGAGTCGTTTTCTCACCTTTCCAACATTGCCCGAAGAGAGCTTGCTAAAGTTTACTTATTTCAAATGAGGCAAAACATTGATTACACGGCTGAACAACTTGGCTTTCAAACAGCATCAGGCTTTAGGCGCTTTTTCAAAGCCGAATTTTCACAAACACCTATAGAGTTTCTCGAAAAGCATTGTTCAGCAAAAATTTGTTCCAATCTTGAAAACTAGGCGTCACCTTCTCCGCCTTTTTAATCTGGATATTATTAACGAAGATAGTAAGTCAAGCATGAGCTAGCTCAAACATAGCTCGAAGCACCTAGCGAGGCACAGTGACCTCTGCCTACAAATCTCCGAGCACTAATGCACCGCTTTCCAATAAGTTGGCAATAACGCTTTTATCCTGTTTATCTGAAACTAAATCTAGTATTCGCTGACGACAAAGATCTTGTCTGTCGGCGAGTTCTTCAGCCAATGCGGCTGAACATTTATAAGAAGTACCATCAACATAAAGCAGACACTCCTTGAAGGTGGTATAGGCAAAGCGTGAAGCAGGGTTACGCTGAATTAGCTCACCCTCACCAAGGAGCGACTCCCAATCCTCAATACTTTCGCCGACAAGCTCAAGCTCAGGATACTTCCTTTCCGTTACATACTCCCCTAGCCAGTTTGCAAGCAAGGTCTCATTGGTCAAGGCCTCGCTCAACATTTCACGCAAGCGAGTGATAGCAGCTTCAGGGATATTACCTCGGGCAGCTTTTAAAGCCTCGATGCTATCCTGATAACGCTCATCCTCTTTCAAGCCCTCCAAAGCTGCTGTCGCTACACCGTCGACAATATCTCGAATGCTCGGAGCGCGAAAACCAACTGAATAGGTCATGCTGTTTTCTACAGAGACTCCTAAGTGCGCATGCTTGGCGGGAATGTAAAGGATATCACCCGGTTCCAAGGTTACTTCCAATTTAGGCTCAAATTCAGTCAGGATACGCACAGAGGTATCTGGTACCAATTCACTGTCGGCGCTACAAACCTGACCTACTTGCCACTTTCTGCTCCCCTCTCCTTGAATTAGAAAGACATCAAAAAAGTCATAATGCTGGGAAACGGTTCCCCCAACCGGCGCATACGAAGCCATTATGTCATCCAGACGCCAGCTCGGTAAGAAATCAAAAGACCTTAAAATCTCCGCCACTTCAGGTGACCACTGATCAAGACCTTGAACCAGAAGCGTCCAATCCCTCTTGGGTAGAGTAGGAAACCGGCTTTCTTCAAAAGGCCCACACTCGACCTGCCACTTTTGATCAGACTGCATAATTATTCGGGACTCGACATCCTCCTCACAGGCTAAACCCGCTAATTCACTTGGCTCCAACCAATATGGGTCCGAAAAAGCCTTGGAAATAAGCATTGGTTTTTTTTGCCAGTAATTGAGTAAAAAATCCTGAACATCAAAATTGTGCAACATAGCGAGCCTTATTCTTAATTAGCAAAAAGCAGGTAAAGTCGGTAGACCTGCATACCCCAGCTGTTCTATTCTGAGCATGATATAATAATGGATTGATAATGCAGTAACATCATTTGAAATATTATGAGTCAAATTAAAATCCAAACTTATGCCCTGGATAAACTTCCATTAGAGGTACATCGTCGCCTATGCAAGCTCGATAACGACTGGCTGCATATTCATAAGGCTCATCAAGTAGAGAAGGGTTTTATCCAGGCACTTGTCGCCAGTGATAACATTATTGGCTACGTTGTCGTTAAGCATAACGACGCTAGCTCTGCCCATATCCATAAGCTATATATTCACCCTTCCTGCAGAAGAAAGTCCTTTGGTCGCCAGCTTCTGCATCGAGCGATGAAAGCTGCCGCAAAGTCTAACTATGATGAGCTCTACCTGGAATGCTTTCAAGAATATCAGGCCTTCTTTGCCTCTCAAGGATTCGTGACAGCCAAAGAGCCTAATCGTGATGGGATATACCATATGGAAATGCCCTGTCTGAGGCATTATATTAAAGTCCGAGCAGAAGAGCCTCACTTGTCAACAGATGGACGGAAGGCACTGTTAATATCTCAGGATAATCATTTATATAAGTACAATAACCAAGACCAGTTTGTTAGCTTTCATCGAAGCATGCTTTCACAGGCCCAGAGACAAATATCCATACTTTCCGACACAATCACACACCCTATCTTTAAAGAAAGCTACATCCGTCAATGTCTATTGAATCTATCGAAGAGGAACTCGCAGGCAAAAATTAGAATACTATTAATCGATGATCGAACTGGTGCAGGCTATCACAATCCACTTATTGACCTCGCCCAGAAATTGACCAGCTTCATCGAATTAAGAGTGATTCCAAGAGGCGCCAGCAGGCCCCGCGATATGATTACAACGGTTGATTTTGACGCCGGCATCTACCGGAAAGACCTGGATAGCTACACGGGCTTCGTTAACTACAGCAATCATATGATCGCACAGAGACTCAGAGATAGCTTTGACCAACATTGGCAATACGCTAAACCCTCTGCCAATATGCGCCGCCTAAGTATTTAGCTAATCAATACGCACAAAAAAACCGGCATTCAGCCGGTTTTTTTGTGCCCCTACATAAGCAGGGGCTGAGTAAACACTTATTGCGCTTTAAACTTCAAACGGTAAGCATGAAGTAGCGGCTCTGTGTAACCACTTGGCTGCTCTTTGCCCTTGAAGATCAAATCAGAAGCTGCCTGGAAAGCAATGCCGTCAAAAGACGGTGCCATGGCGATGTATTCAGAATCACCCGCATTCTGGCCGTCAACAATCGCTGCCATACGCTTCAAGCTTTCTTCAACCTGTTCTTTGGTACAAACACCGTGCTCCAACCAGTTCGCCACGTGCTGAGAAGAAATACGCAATGTTGCACGATCTTCCATCAAACCAACGTTGTTGATATCTGGAACTTTAGAACAACCAACACCCTGATCAACCCAACGTACAACATAACCCAGGATACCCTGACAGTTGTTGTCGATTTCGTTCTGAATGAATTCAGGCGTTAGCGCCTTAACTTCATCTGCAGACATTAGTGGAACGCTTAAGATGTCATCTACGTTTGCATGCTCGCGAGTCTTAAGTTCGTTTTGAACCGCAAATACATCAATCTGATGATAGTGAATTGCGTGAAGTGCTGCAGCAGTAGGAGAAGGAACCCAAGCCGTGTTAGCACCCGCTTTAGGATGGCCCACTTTCTGCTCCATCATCATGCCCATTTCATCAGGAATCGGCCACATGCCTTTACCAATCTGTGAACGACCTTGTAGGCCTGTTTCCAAACCTGTATCAACGTTCCAATCTTCGTATGCGTTAATCCAAACTTGCTGCTTCATTTGAGTCTTAGCAACAAAAGGACCTGCCAACATTGACGTGTGTAGCTCATCACCGGTACGGTCAAGGAAGCCTGTGTTGATGAATACAACACGGTCTTTCGCTGCACGGATACATTCTTTCAAGTTAACAGTGGTACGACGCTCTTCATCCATAATACCCATCTTCATCGTGAAGCGAGGCAGGTTAAGTGCATCTTCAACACGTGCAAACAATTCGTTAGCAAAAGCCACTTCTTCTGGGCCGTGCATCTTAGGTTTAACGATATTGACAGAACCTGTTGTAGAGTTCTTGAATGGGCTATTGCCATTCAAGTCGTGAATAGCGATAAGCGCTGTCACAACACCGTCCATGATGCCTTCAGGAATTTCAGAACCGTCTTCCAAAAGAATCGCAGGGTTAGTCATCAAGTGACCTACGTTACGAACGAACAACATTGAACGACCTTTCAAAGAGAAAGTATTACCGTCAACACCCGTGAATTCACGGTCAGCATTCATCACACGT
>NZ_LWGG01001220.1:0-867 GCF_001635365.1 Oleiphilus sp. HI0128
CCGCTGTAGAGAGTGTCAAAGACCTTGAGGTATTACCTGTACTTGATAAAGATGTTATTCGTGATAACTACGAAGGCTTTGTAGCAGCTACACATAAAGGGAAGAACATTAAGAAAGCTACCGGAGGTTCATCCGGTGTGCCGTTCAGGTTTGAATTGGATCAAGAAAGTAATGAGCGCCGGCAAGGAGTCATGTGGAGAGGGTATGGAAACCTTGGTGCCGGGCTTGGTGTTAAATCACTTTATTTGTGGGGAGCGAACATTGCGCCTGTTGGTGCTAAGTCAGCCCTTAAAGATAAGCTTTATCACGCTTTCTATAATCGAAAGATATTAAACTCTTTCGAAATGACGGCATATAACTTGGGAACTTATGTTGAGCAGATTAACGCCTACAAAGCTGAGGCAATAGTTTCTTATGTCAACCCTTTGGTAACGTTGGCAGATTATATTATCGAGAATGATATAACCATTAAATCACCTAAGTCGATTTTGACTGGCGCCGAACCATTATATGAGTTTCAGCGGGAAAAAATCGAAAGAGCTTTCCGAGCGCCAGTATATAATACTTACGGTTGTCGGGAGTTTATGTTGATTGGTTCGGAGTGCAAAGAAAAGAATGGTTTGCATACAAATATTGATCACCTTGTTGTAGAGCTGTTGGGAGATCAAAATAAAGTGATTTCTGAAGCCGGAGTGTCTGGTGATGTGGTGGTAACCGACTTGCACAATTACGGCTTTCCACTTATTCGGTATCGAAATGGGGATCGTGCGACGATTTCTTCTGCTACCACTTGTCAGTGTGGTTCGCCTTTCCCGCTGCTTCAATCTATTGATGGCCGTAAGCTGGACGTGATTAAGACGCCCGATG
>NZ_LWGG01001221.1:0-558 GCF_001635365.1 Oleiphilus sp. HI0128
TCTTTGGTGTAAGGATCACGAACCAAGCCGCCTCTCTTGTATACTGCGAGTACATTACCTTCCTTAATACCATCACGCTCGCCGCGGTTGATAACAACAACATTATACTGACCAATATTACCAACACCTGAAGCCACAGAAATCATCTTGCCTCGAATATCATGCTCTGGCTTACTTGGCACAAAATTAGAGTTAATCATTCTATCTTCAGTCGGCAACAAGCGGTCACCTTGGCGCAATTCTTCACTGCTACGAAGAATATTCAGCGTCACAACTTCTTTGTTTACTTGATCAACATCTGCAGTGGCAATCGCTTTCGCTTCAAGCCCCAATAATTCATTCGTTTCGGGGTCAATATAAGTCTCGCTAGAACGATATACGGCTACTTTCTCAGCACCCTTAACGTCACCTCGAGCGAAGACCGTATCACCAGTCCCGGTGATCAGGTGATTCTCACGACCGATAAGCACGTAAGGCGCCATTTCCATCTCTTCTTTTTCAACAATTCGGTTCTGAGACAAGAAACTGGCTATTGCATCAAGTGGAATCGTCGGAATC
>NZ_LWGG01001222.1:0-894 GCF_001635365.1 Oleiphilus sp. HI0128
TCGCGCTTATTAATTTAGATGAGACCCACCTACCACCGGGGCATCACATAGTTAACTGGCTCGCAGAAGACTCGGCCGGTAATAGAACAATTGCCAGCCAGTCTATACAGATAATACCGCAACTTTTGTTAAGCAAAGCTCAGGTCACAAGTGAAAACAATCGTGTTTCAGTTAACTTGAGCTTATCTGGGGAGGCACCAGTTTACCCTGTGCTTGTTCCTTACAGTCTTGGTGGTACAGCTAACGAAAATGATTACGACTTACTTACTAGCTCAAATGTCACCGAGCAGTCCACTAAGGTCAGCGGTGTCGTCATTTTTGACGAAGGCATGACTGCCGAGCTAGTACTAGAAGTCTTAGATGACCAAATTGTTGAAAGTGATGAGCAGCTTATCGTTACATTTAATGATCCGGTCAATGCGGTGATAGGTGCGAACGAGCAGCATCAGATCACGATTACAGAATCGAATATTGCCCCTAGATTAAACGTGACCGCAGAGCAAAATGGTTTGGCGCTTACAACGCTCAGTTCAGGTGAAGGCTTGGTGACTATTCATGCGCTTGTTGATGATTTAAATTCGGCTGACTCACACTCATTTGACTGGAGTAAAACCGACAACCAGCTAGTAGACCTTGACGGCGACTCAAGAACGCTTACCTTTGATCCGGTCAATTTAAGTACAGGCGTATATATCGCCGAAGTGAGTGTTACAGACAACGGTACGCCAAGTAAAGCTTCAAATGCACGTATAAATCTTAGAGTGATTGATACCTATCTTACATTGTCGGCAAATGACGATTCTGATGGTGATGGAGTCAATGATTTCGTCGAGGGGCGACTAGATTCCGACTATGATGGTATCGCTGACTACCTTGATTTTATTGACGGTTCAG
>NZ_LWGG01001223.1:0-578 GCF_001635365.1 Oleiphilus sp. HI0128
AATGCTCGTACGACTGCGAGGTCGTGACTAATGAATAAGTAGGCGATTTGGTACTTTTCCTGAAGGTGTCTCAGCAAATCTATCACTTGGTTTTGGACAGTACGATCTAAAGCAGATGTTGGCTCGTCGAGTATTATTAGCTTGGGCTTAAGGACGAGCGCTCGTGCAATTGCAATTCGTTGCCTTTGTCCACCGGAAAACTCGTGTGGATAACGATGGCGCATGCCCGGGTCGAGTTCGACCTCTTCGAGCACTTTAATGATTATTTGTTCTCGTTCGTCAGGAGTTCCAATGTTATGTATTTCTAAGCCCTCGTTAATGATTTGCATAATTGACATGCGAGGACTGAGGCTGCCATAGGGGTCCTGAAAGACAATTTGCATTTCTTTTCGGAAGGGGCGGAATGCTTGTTGGTCAAGATTGTGAGTGGGCTTACCTTCAAAGAATATCTCACCTTCACATTGCTGAAGTCTAAGTAAAGCGAGGCCGAGGGTGGTTTTTCCGCTGCCGCTTTCGCCGACGATACCAAGAGTTTCGCCTGCTTTTAGTTTTATTGAGATGTCTTTAGTTGCCTTTAA
>NZ_LWGG01001224.1:0-978 GCF_001635365.1 Oleiphilus sp. HI0128
TAATAGCTAAGCGTGCAATTTCTTAGGATTGCCAAAACAACACAGCAATGACTACCGACTTAGTCAAAATTATTTCGAAAAGTTAAGGCTTTGCTATCAGCATCTAATAAGGCTAATCTTATATAGTGAAGCTTATTAATTTAATCGTAGAAGAGTTCGGCTCTTATGCCGACCGATAACGCTGATTATAAAAATGATAATAATATTCAAGTTAATATTACTACTGGTTGCAAGTAGCTTTAGCGCACAGGCTTTGAGTGATTATGTGCTGGTAAATCGGCCTGAATCAGTTAATGACAAACGCTATGATTACGCACATGATTTGTTGCAAATGGTTCTCGATGAGACTCAAGACGACGATTCAAAAAGTGTTGTAAAACACGCAACGCTTATAATGAACCGTAATCGTCTACTGTTATCGTTGAAAGAGGGTAAAGAGCTTCATGTCGTTGCCGAAGCGCCCAAAACTGCTTGGGTCAGCGAATTGCACGTCGTAAGAATTCCCATACGAAAGGGAATACAGGGCTATCGCCTCTTTTTCATTAATAAGCAAGACCAGAGCAAACTGTCAGCACTTAAGTCTTTCGAAGAGTTTAAAGCTATACCCACTGGTTCAGGAAAAGGTTGGTCGACGACTAGAGTGTTGAGAGAGGCAGGGTTTAATGTTGTTGTGGGAAACAACTATGAAGGCCTGTTTAGTATGTTAGAGCTCGGTAGATTTAAAACCTTTGGTCGTGGTATTAATGAAATTGAGGCCGAGTACTTAGCTCAAAAAGAGGCGCACCCTAATCTAGCAATCGACACGGAACTAATGCTTCATATCCCCTTGCCAACCTATTTCTTTATTAGCCCGAAACGACCAGAGCTTGCGAAGCGCATTGAACGGGGTTTGTGGCGCCTAATCGAAAATGGCAAATTTGAAGCATACTTTTTAGCTCACCACCAAGCGCTAATAGATAAGTTTCGGCTGAAAGAGCG
>NZ_LWGG01001225.1:0-1278 GCF_001635365.1 Oleiphilus sp. HI0128
ATGCTATCATTACATATCGATGAGTGCTTTGTTCACGACATCCTGGACGAGCAATCCGCACACTATTCGCCAATGCTCAAAGATAAAAATATTGAACTCGAAATCACCTGTGATCCAAATATATCTTGGTATTTTGATAGGGAGGTAATTTTGGGCGTTCTTAATAACGCGCTAAATAATGCTTCACGCTATACCAAATCGATCATTGAAATCGTCGCCTACATCAAAGATGATGACCTGATTATAGAAATACATGATGATGGAATCGGTTATCCTGACGAGCTATTGCAAGCCTCACCAGGAGAAGTAATAAATAACATTAACTTTCAAACTGGCAGCACCAGCCTGGGAATATATTTTGCTGAAATGGTCACTAAACTTCACACACAAAATGACAAGCAAGGGTCTATCAAGTTATCAAATGGAGGCAGACACGGAGGGGGAGTCTTCACGGTAGCACTTCCCTAAATCAAATTGCCAAGCCAGCCTAGATTTTTCTTACTCAATAGGTGGGAGGTATTCTTTAAACAGTGCGCTGCCAAGCGATGCACCGGTAACATCAGAAAGCCCCCACACTGAAAGTATTCTGCCGTCACGTAGCAAGGCATTTTGCCTCAAGGTTAACACTTCGGCACCTGATGTCTCTTGAACAATCGTACTTTCACTCAGCCACACCTTAGACAACTTAGAATATTGTCTTGTCTTGATTTTTGGGTGGAACGAAGTATTCTGAACCCAACTTAAGACACCGTTACCTTCATAGTCAAAGTTTAGTAAAGGGCTGGTAACCGGTCTCTCAGAACCAGATCCAGTAACTGGAATGTCTTCAGCAGTAGAAAAGCCAGAGCCGGGATGATAAGAACGAACTGTAAGACTGTTCACACCATCGTCGAACAGCATTGACCAAGCCACAAATAACTCGTTCAAATTATTGTGGGCCAGAGTAAACTCACTAACGCTTGCCGAGTCATCATATTCAATCTTTTTAGCATCTTCCCACTCTCCGCTAGCGTTACGATTAAGCATTAGATCATATCGACCTCCAGAAGATTGACGCCAAGCAACGTAGAGATCGCCATTATCAGAAATTGAGGGTTTAGGTTGAACCGCAAAGTGTGTTTCTGCACCAACAACATCAACAAACTGTGTTTCATCACTGCTCAGAGTTGCATCACTTGATACATTGAATCTTCTTGCTCTAACTCTGTCGAAGCCCGACACTTCCTGTGACCACACCACCACACCAAGACCTGAGGAACTAAGAGATAATTCAAGGTC
>NZ_LWGG01001226.1:0-1138 GCF_001635365.1 Oleiphilus sp. HI0128
TTAAGTCAGGGCTTAAATTCAGTATTGATGACTTTGGTACAGGTTATTCGTCTCTTGGTTATATCAAAAAATTCAGCCATATCCTGTCAAAGATTAAAATTGACCGTATGTTTGTCAATGAGTTAATTAACAACAGCTCTGATCAAGCACTGGTCAAGAGTATCATTACCTTAGCTGATAGCTTATCTATCGAGGTCTTGGCTGAAGGTATCGAGTCTAAGAAGCAGGAAGAGTCATTAATCGGGCTTGGTTGTGATTATGCTCAAGGCTTTTTCTATTCTAAGCCAATCCCAGCACCCGAAATCCCGGCCTTCATTCGAAAGTGGCAACAGACACCGCATATTGTCAGCTCAAGCTCTTAGAAAGAAAAAAGCTTCGGGTACCTAAACAGGTTTTTGTCATCAATTAGCTTGATATGACATACTCTCGTTTTTCTTGGCGAAGCAAAATTGATCTTAAGGCAGGTGGCGCGATGAAAGGGGTTTTCCTTGATGTAGCAAGTATGGGAGATGGTCTGGACCTGAGTGATATCGAGTCTTCATTTAGCCAATATCAATCTTATGATACGACGGAATCAGCGAATGTCTGTGAACGAATAAAAGGCTTTGAGGTGGTCGTTGTCAATAAAGTGCTATTGGGGAAGAAAGAAATAACAAGTAACCCCAGCCTAAAGCTGATAGCCGTTACGGCGACAGGGACGAACAATATTGACTTGCAAGCGGCTAAAGAGGCCGGTGTTAGGGTCTGTAATGTCACACAGTATGGGCGCCCGGCTATTGTTCAGCATACCTTTTCTTTGTTGCTGGCACTAACAAACCGTTTATTGGATTACGCTAAAGATGTTCAAGATGGACGCTGGTGTACAAGTCCGATTTTTTGTTTGATGGACTACCCTATTGTTGAACTGGAAGGCAAGACGCTTGGCCTGCTCGGTTATGGTGACCTTGGACAGGGTGTTGCAAAAATGGCCGAAGGCTTTGGCATGAAGGTTATACTGGCAGCTCGTTCCGGTCAAAGCTTGGAAAGTGTTGATGGCTATCCTCGCTTGGCTTTGGAAGAGCTATTGCCGCAAGTTGATGTCTTATCTATTCATTGCCTGCTGAGTGATGAAACTACAAATCTAATCGATGCCAATGCC
>NZ_LWGG01001227.1:0-1309 GCF_001635365.1 Oleiphilus sp. HI0128
TTTGTCAATATTGGTGAGAAGCTGCGTATCGATACTCGTACTGGTGAATACGTGAGTCGTGCCAAGTCATAATTGAGCAATTGATTGCATAGAGATTAGAGGTTTGCTTGCTTGTTATGAATAAAACTTCAGAACAATGGCAACCAACATGTTCTTTGCAAAGACTAAAAGCCCGGGCTGAGCTATATGCGCAGCTTCGGGCTTTTTTTGTCGCACGTCATGTGCTTGAAGTTGAAACGCCTATTCTTGGTCGCTCAACTGCGACAGATCCTCATCTGGAAAGTTTGTCTTGCGCTTTGAATTCTGCACCTGGTGCGGGTTCAGAATGTTTATATCTACATACTTCTCCTGAATTCCCTATGAAGCGTCTACTTGCTGCGGGGAGTGGTTCGATTTTCCAAATCTGTAAAACTTTTCGTAATGCTGAAAGCGGCGTACGACATAATCCTGAATTTTCCATGCTTGAATGGTATCGCCCAGGCTTTGATCTCAACGCTCTGATGCAAGAAACCGCAGACCTACTGGAAACTCTTTTGGGTTCATGTGAAGTGTCGACAGTTAGTTATCGCGACTTGTTTCGGAAATATTTAGATCTTGACCCGATGATAGTCGCTATTGATGTACTGAGGCNGAAAGCAATAGAGTTGGCCGGCTATTCCGGGCCTAATTTGGAACGTGATGAGTACCTGGATCTGCTACTAAGCGTCTGTATTGAGCCATACTTGGGCTGTTCTGAAGATAGTAAGCTTAGACCCGTGTTTGTTTCGGATTATCCCGCATCACAAGCATCTCTAGCCGCCTTGAAGCATGATGAGGATGGCTTATTGGTCGCAGAAAGGTTCGAGCTATATATAAACGGGCTCGAGATTGCGAATGCCTATCATGAACTAACGGATGCTAAAGAGCAGCGCCAGCGCTTTGAATCTGATAATTTGGTACGCCAGGATATGGGTTTGAATGGGATACCAATCGATGAGAAGTTCTTATCAGCTTTGGAGTCTGGTATGCCAGACTGTTCGGGAATTGCCCTAGGTTTGGATCGTTTGTTGATGATCAAAGAGGGAGTCAATAGCATTGAAGATGTATTGAGCTTCCCTCTAAGTCGGGTCTAGTAAATCTAGCTTTTAATGATACTACCGAAGTTTTCACCCATTCTAACGGGGGAGCCTGCCTGCATTGCTTCATTGAATTGTGTTGTGCCTTTTGGAAACGCCAATACAACGGTAGAACCGAGCTTGAATCGTCCCATTTCCTGCCCCTTTTCCAGAGTGATACTGCTCGCATCCCCATAAAGGGTACTGTTCACATC
>NZ_LWGG01001228.1:0-780 GCF_001635365.1 Oleiphilus sp. HI0128
TTACTCAAAGATATCCAGCGACAAATCAGTAAGCTGGGAAGCAAGCAAAGTGACCAGTATCACAACATGCTCAACCTCAGAATTAACCAGTTGAACGACCTGCGCGACTGGCAGGGTTATGCATCAAACCCTCGCCAACTGGCGCTGTGCGAATCAATGGAGCGTCTCGTCGACACACATATCGAGCCACGCGATAAAGCCGATCGAATCAAAGCAATGCAAAAGGAATGGAAAACCTTGGGTGGTGCTTCAGACCAATCGTTATGGCAGCGCTTTAAAGAAGCGGCCGACAAGGCTTACGAACCTTGCCATGCTTTTTTTGACGAACAGAATCAACTTAAAAAGAACAACTCCGCAAAGCGCGAACAAATCATCACAGAGTTAAGCAACTTCATTGATAACAATGACTGGGAAAACGCTGACTGGAAAGGCGCTGAAAAAATTAACAGACAAGCTCGCCTTGAATGGAAAGAAGCCTACCCGGTTGATTTCAAAACCAATAAGCCAATGCAACAACAGTTCAATGCCCTCTTAAAAGCCTTTGATAAGAAACTTGATACAGAAAGAGACAAGAACCTCTCCTTGAAGCAAGAAATCATTGATCAGGCGCAGACGCTTATAGAGCTTGAAAACCTTGAACAAGCCATACAAAGTGCAAAGGACTTACAACAAGCCTGGCAAAAGGTTGGCATCACGCCTTATAAGAAAGAAAGAGAGCTTTGGCAAGCATTTCGCGCAATTTGCGACCAGATATTTGCCCGCCGCGACCAAGTTCGCAAT
>NZ_LWGG01001229.1:0-982 GCF_001635365.1 Oleiphilus sp. HI0128
CCCTGTCAGGTGATCCCAGGTATTTCGTCTGTGAATGCTGCTGCCAGCGCGATGATGCAACCGCTTACAATGTTAAAAGAATCGTTTGTTGTGGTCAGTGGCCGTCATCAGGATTCGCAAATAGAGCGAGCCCTTAGCGAGCACGATAGTGTGGTGATCATGAAAGCAGGGCAGGCCCGCCCAAGAATATTGGCATTGCTTGAGCGAACGGGAAGATTAGCCGACGCCACGTATCTTGAATATATCGGCCGAGATAATCAGAAGATTGTGAGCGATATAACTCAATTATCTCCAGAGCAAGGGCCGTATTTTTCTTTGTTTGTGGTTTTACCATCGGCAGATCGTAGCTCAGAGGAGAGAAGTCGTGATTAGAATTTTCGCGTTAACCGAAGCCGGGCGCTGTTTGGCAGAACGCTTAGCAAGCGCAATTAGAACCGATTCAACTGCGCTTACGAATGAAGTCGAGGTGTCGTTTAAACCGCAACCCTTTGCGCAAACGGTGCAAGACTCATTTCGCGCCGGCGAACGACAGATTTTAATCTGTGCCACAGGCATTGTCATGCGAACACTCGCGCCGGTAATGGTGAACAAACATGAAGACCCGCCCGTCCTCGTTCTGGATGAACGTGGCGAATTTGTTATTCCCTTGCTGTCCGGGCATGAAGGTGGCGCGAATGAGTTTGGGCGAATTATTTCGGAAGTACTCAGTGCAAGCTTGGTCTTAACGACGGCGGATCCGTATTTGAAACCAATCTACATCGTGGGCATGGGCTGCGAGCGGCATTGCCCTGAGTCAGAACTTCGTGCCTTGCTAGAACAATGCCTTGTGGAAAAGGGTTTAGAGCTTTCACAGATTAGCGGCATCGCAAGCATTGATATTAAGGCGGACGAACAAGGGTTAATCGATTTGGCGGCATCCCTGGCTTTACCGTATCTCACATGGGACAAAGATCAGTTGGCGACGGTTGAGTCTCAGCTGAGC
>NZ_LWGG01001230.1:0-50860 GCF_001635365.1 Oleiphilus sp. HI0128
GGTGTTGCTGAGGAAAAAGACCTTTCAGACATGACACTAGAAGAGTTGCAGGTGTTTAGCGATCAGATTCAAGAAGATGTATTTGACGTTCTGACGCTTGAAGGCTCTGTTAATGCACGAAATCACCTGGGCGGGACGGCACCTGCACAGGTTTCTGCTGCGGCTGACAGAGTTCTTGAAAAACTAGCTGCACGTTAACTTGTCGTGCCTGACTTGATTGGCAGGCGACAGATATAGGTTGTGACGCCGGCACCTATGCAGCTAAGCATAATGACGGCCCATAACTTGCCAATGATGAGTGCGGATAAAAGCATGCTTCCCCACATACATATTAGTATCCGGGTTCGAATGTTTTTGTCCAGGCCTTCGCCGCTTTTCCAAACTGAAATGATGGGGCCTAGCTTCGGGTGTTCGTGTAACCAGCGGTGAAAACGTTCCGATGAGTGAGTGAATAACCAGGCAGCTAATAGTAAGAAAGGTGTTGTCGGTAATATCGGCAAGAAAATACCAATCACGCCAAGGATGACGCAGAGCCACCCCAAGGAGGCAATAAGTATTTTGACGCTGCCTTTCATTACTACTTTCCTGACAAATACATTTACGGTTTTTCCATTGTAGACCTTTAAATAGCTTTCTATAAATATAGAGGCTATTTTTTGTAAAAAATTAGCGCATAGACACTATTCTACCAACGCGGGATAATGTGTCTTTTACTATTGATAAACGAGACTTCAGATGCAAATTAGCAAAGATAAAGTGGTAACCTTTCATTATAGACTATCGAATGAGCAAGGCAGTGAGCTGGAGACCTCTCATGGAGAAGACCCGGTTGCTTATTTGCATGGCCATGGAAATATTATTTCTGGTTTGGAAAAAGGCCTGGAAGGTCAGTCGGCAGAAGATGTTTTGACTGTGACGGTTGAACCTCAAGACGGCTATGGCCTGCGTAAAGAAGAAGCTGTTCAGCGCGTACCAATTAAGCACCTAGTGGGCGATAAAAAGCAAAATTCCAAGTTGAAGCCTGGTATGGTGGTTTCGATTAATACCGAAGAAGGTCCAAGGCAGGTTGTGGTATTAAAGGCAGGAAAGTTTAATGTCGATGTGGACACGAATCACCCTTTGGCCGGGCAGGTTTTGAGTTTCGATATTGAAATTCAGAGCGTCAGGGAAGCAACAGAAGATGAGTTGGCTCACGGGCATGCTCATGGTGTTGGTGGTCACCACCATTAACAAGTGCTAATGTTGCAAGCATAGAGATTTCACCAAAAAACAAGTAACGTGAGCGTTTTTAGAATGGCTTCTTCAGGAAATGAACATGAAAAAAACGCTTCTAGGCCTAGCTCTAATAGGTGCTTCTACTCTCAGCTATGCTGCTGAACCTCTAAAGTCTCTTGATACTCAAGATCAAAAAGTTAGCTATAGCTTTGGCTTGGTTCTAGGTAAGCGCATGACTAACGATATGCCTGATTTGCAAATCGACGTATTCGTCCAAGGTTTGAAAGATGCTTATAGTGGCAACCCTCAACTTATTACCGATGAGCAGGTCGCGCAGACTCTATCTGACTTTCAGCGAGACCTACAGCAAAAGCAGCTAGAAGAAGTTCAAAAAGCGGGTGAAGAAAACAAAAAAGCGGGGAAAGAATTCCTAGCTGAAAACAAGAACAAAGAAGGTATTGTTACCCTAGAGAGCGGCCTTCAGTATAAGGTTTTGACCGAAGGTAAAGGTCTGCAGCCTGGGCCGACAGATGTTGTGAAAGTTCACTATACCGGCTCTTTGATCAACGGTACGGTTTTTGATAGCTCGATTGATCGTGGTCAGCCAGTAAGTTTTCCGGTTAATGGTGTGATTGCTGGATGGACAGAAGCCCTTCAGTTGATGCCTACTGGTTCAAAGTGGCAGCTGTTTATTCCTTCGGACTTGGCATATGGTCCAAACGGTAACCGTTCTATCGGGCCGAATGAAACGTTGCTATTCGATGTCGAGTTGTTGGATATCGAAGCGAAAAAATAAAGTAGCTTAATCGTCAGTACTATCGAAAGAATACACAATGTATTCTTTCGAATCTCTTCTTCTTACTCTTATTATTAAAACACTACATTCAAACGAACTAGTCCGGGTATGCCCAAGATATCGCTATTGCTGAATATCATTGGGATAATATCGATATTGACTCGTTCATTATAAGACCAGCGGGTACCGACTAAGGCCGTTGTATCGCTATCGTCTTGCGTTGACATAACAACTTCAGCGCCAATCGAGAATAAGCCACTTTCTGTATCAATTAGACCAGCATAAGCGCCCAAACCTAATTCTAGGAATGTATCACTATTGTCTGCAATATCGCTGTAAATAAGAGATGGTGTGAGTGTGAATGTTGCTGCATCGGCCGAAATCGTGGCTGCGACCCCTAGCTTTAAATTAGTTTGATCGTTATTGCTGTTGTCAAAATCAATGACAGATAAGCCTGTTACCAAAGACCAAGCAAACTGATCTGTCGTTTGCTGATCACCTGATCTAATAGGCGGGAGCCCCCATTTTAGGCTAACGTCGTTCCCTGTAGAGGCGGTGTTAAGGCCTAGTCCACTATTCAAAATAAGCTCAGCCTGGGAAAGCCCGAGTCGAATACTGCCGCCATTTTGTAAACCGTTCGCACCACTGTGCAGGTCAATGGATATATGGTCGCCAGTGTTTACTTTACCCTGTTCAAGAAAGAACCCGCGTGAAGGAGGCGTATAAGCTTTTTTAAACGGCTCTTCAGCGGCGACAAAGGTGCTGGCAGAGGCACTGCAGGCAATAAGAGAATAGCTAAGAAGGTGGTTTTTCATGATTAGACGTTCCTTGATTTCACAGATATTAATTCAATTTGGCTAAGTTTAAATAGGGGGCAACTGATACTAGGAGATAAACTTCAGACCAATACCCGCAGGTTCCATTCGGACAATTTTCATTTTCAGTACAGGCGCTGTTTCTCCCATGCCCTGGACCTGGCCCTGGACAACGGTGCCGACCGGTGGCATAGGAATATTCTCTGTTAGAAGAAATACACCGCCATCGGAGATATCACGGGTAGTGACAATTTGATCGCCAATACTGGGGTGAGACACTTTAAGTTTACACTTCATTGGTGTCCGGTGCTCAGAGCGTTTGTCGGGCTGTGCGGATGTTGAGGTGTTTTCGTTTTCAATGGTCATTTTATTAGCAGGCCACTTAGCTTAAATAATTGCTCTGCATTATATCGATAATAAAAACGAATATCGCCAATCTAGCTTTAAGTTTTGGAAAGATTACATGGCTTGCAGTCTTTCAGTGAGGGCTAAAAATGAGGCAGATAGACAAATTTCGTTAATGGCGTAAAATAGCGCGTTTTTTACAGGCTAGTTCTCTAAAGCGTGTTGGTGATAGAAGGGTGTTATGAAATCGCATAGTGTTGAAAAGATCGGTGGAACGTCAATGAGTGATTATGTCGCTATTCGCGATAATATAATCAGCAAACCCTCAAGAGAGGATACGATCTATCAGCGTGTATTTGTGGTTTCAGCGTATGGCGGCATGACAGACGCTTTGTTAGAGCACAAAAAGACTAGCCAGCCAGGAATCTATGCGTTATTTGCCAACGGCTTGAAAGACAAGAGTTGGCACCAGGCGCTGCAGCAAGTGAAAGCTGATATGCAGGCCATAAACGCAGGCTTATTTGGTGAAGGTGAGCTTTTGCAGCAGGCGAATAGTTTTATTGGCGAGCGTCTGGATGATGCAGAGCAGTGTCTTGTTGATCTTCAAAGACTTTGTCAACACGGGCATTTTGAGCTTTCCGCACATTTGGCGACTGTTCGGGAAATGTTGGCGAGTATCGGTGAGGCTCATAGCGCTTGGAACACTGCAAAGCTTCTTGAACGTGACGGTTTCAATGCTTGTTTTGTTGATTTAACTGGCTGGCGCGCGGCACAGCATACCTCTTTGGATGAGCGGATCGTTGAAGCGTTTCAAGGCTTGGATTTGGCAAGTCAGATACCTATCGCGACGGGTTATGCGCATAGCGAGGAAGGCTTGATGTCTACTTTTGACCGTGGCTATAGTGAAATGACCTTTAGCCGCATCGCTGTATTGACCGAAGCGCGTGAAACCATCATCCATAAAGAATTTCACTTGAGCACGGCTGATCCTCGTTTGGTTGGTGAAGAAAATGCTATTCCTATCGGACGGACAAACTATGATGTTGCCGATCAGTTAGCTAACCTGGGAATGGAAGCTATTCACCCTAAAGCGGCCAAGGGTTTACGTAGTAACCGTATTCCTTTAAGAGTTAAGAATACTTTTGAGCCTGACCATCCTGGTACACTTATCACCGGAGACTATGTCAGTGACGAGCCTTGTGTCGAAATTATTGCAGGTTGCAAGGGCATCTATGCACTGGAAGTGTTCGATCAGGGGATGACGGGTAGTGTCGATACTTATGACCAGAAAATTCTTGAGCTGATCAGGCGCTTCAAAGGCCATGTTGTTTCTAAAGATATTAATGCGAACACCATTACTCATTATCTTGCTACAAACCTGAAAACAGTAAAGCGTATATACGGTGCTCTGGAAAAATGTTTTCCTGAGGCCGAGATTGACCAGTGCAAAGTTGCGATTGTTTCGGCGATTGGCAGTAATATGCAAGTGCCTGGTATGTTGGCGGTGACGGTCAAGGCGCTGGCACAGCAGGAAATTAGTGTTTTAGCAATGCATCAATCTATGCGACAAGTTGACATGCAGTTTGTTGTCAACGAAGACGACTATGACTTGGCGGTGAAGAGCCTGCATAGTAGCTTGGTCGAAATTCACAATCACGGTATCGCGATTTGCCCTGCTAATTAACAATTAGATCTCGTGGGAACATCCTGCTAAAGGAGTTGGCAATGCATCAGATCTCTGGGTTTTCATCGGCAGCACGTACGCTGTTTGTTTTGGCGGCATTTGTTATTGTGGTTGCAGGTATACGCGCTGCTGAGTCATTGATGGTGACGTTTCTACTCTCCGGTTTTTTTGCCATCATTTGTGCGCCTCCCTTTCTCTTTATGCAACGGAAAGGCTTGCCTGCCTGGCTGTCCTTGATACTGGTGGTTATTTTTATCAGCCTGGTGCAGTTGGTGATTATCTCTATTATTACCACTTCACTCACTGCTTTCTCAAATGACCTACCCCAGTACCAGATACGCCTGCAAGCATTGATGGGCGAACTAATCAGTGGCTTAAATTCCTGGGGCTTGGATATTCCAAAGGAAAAGTTAATGCAATTGTTTGACCCGTCAACGATTTTTAAGTTGGCGGTAAGCACTCTGGGGAACCTGGGTGGCGTTTTATCGAACTCCTTTCTGATTGTGTTAACAGTGATTTTTATGCTTTTTGAAGGTGTTTCATTGCCGGCAAAACTTCATAAGGCTTTCGGCGAAGACAGTACCTTGATGGAGCATATTGAATTATTTTTAGAGAATGTTAATCGTTATATGAGTATCAAGGTTGTAGTGAGCCTGGGAACGGGTGGGTTAATCTATATCTGGTTGCTTATTCTGGGGGTTGAATATCCCTTGTTGTGGGCTTTAATTGCTTATCTTCTAAATTTTGTACCGAATATTGGTTCCATTATCGCAGCAGTACCCGTGATGTTGTTGGCCTTAATTCAATTAGGGCCTTTGCATATGTTGTTGGTTGCAGCGGGTTATTTATTTGTTAATACCTTGATGGGCAATGTTATTGAGCCGCGCTATATGGGGCGGGGCTTAGGGCTTTCTACTTTGATTGTTTTCTTGTCTTTGGTATTTTGGGGTTGGGTGCTTGGGCCAGTGGGGATGTTACTGTCTGTCCCACTGACCATGCTGTTAAAAATTGCCTTTGAAAGCAGTGACGAGACCCGCTGGATCGCAATCATTATGGGGCCAGATGTTGCTCAAGAAAAAGATGAGAAGCGGTAGTTCTAAATGAGCAGCTACCAAAGATCCTCTTCATCTTGAGAGTCGCTTTGAATTAGAATCCTTTTGAGGTCTTTTTCTCTGTCTTTGCTATGAGCTTCGGCTAAATCAACTTTTTCGCCGTAAACTTCGAGCCAGGTACGTGAGCCAGGTAGCATGTGAGCCAGGTCATACATGCCGGTACGTAAGGCTTCTAGAAATTCTTGATTACCTTTTTCTTGTTCCATCACCACGTTAAGCAATTTAAGGTTGCTTGTATTGCCCAGTTGATCCTGGATAACGGGTAATATTTTCTTAAGGCTCTTTATTTGTTGAGTTTGAGCTTCGTTTTGGCTGGTCAATTCCGAGATTTGTAGCTGTAGCTCTTCAACGACTTCAAGGTTGACGGACTCTTCTTCTTCATCTCCGAAGACGGTGATCGTTATTACTGTAATCGAAACAGAAATAATCACGATTAGTAAGAGTGCGACAACCAGTAGTACTATTTTGTTCGTCCCGACACTCTCTTCCAGAGCAGTAATTCGTTGCTTTTCAGTGAGTGGCTCGTGCTCCACTTCATCTTTCTTGGCCATGGTCTATCCTACGTCGCGAATTTGATTATGAGCTCGGGAGGTGTGCATGTAGTCATGCTAAATCGAACAGAAGTTATGCGAACCCCGGTGAGCCCAGATAGTTTTAGTGTAGACCAAAACTATCTGAAGTACCTACCAAAGGAATGTGATTAATTGTGATATTAATACGAATATTACTAATTAACTTAGATAGTTAGCGCTATAAGTTCTATTAGCCTGTTAACTTTTCGTACTTATCCATTAATTCTGCTTCACTTTCCTTGTGATCAGGGTCTTTGGGAATGCAGTCTACAGGGCATACTTCGACACATTGTGGTTCGTCGTAATGGCCGACACACTCGGTGCATTTGCTCGGGTCAATAATATATATATCTTCACCGGGTGCGATGGCTTCATTGGGACACTCAGGCTCGCACACGTCGCAATTTATACAGTCATCTGTGATCATTAATGCCATGAAAAATACCTCTGCTATGATCTGATAAAAGTGGGGTTAAAGGTCAAAATACTATCCTGCTATCGCTCTTCTAAGGCCTTAATGACGGCTGGCGCTACAAACTCTGAAACATCACCGCCCAAAGAGGCAATTTCCCTAATTAAAGTGGAAGAGATATAAGAGAGGTGGTTGTCAGGAGTAAGAAACAAGCTTTCTGCTTCAGGAACCAAGCGCCGATTCATATCCGCTAGTTGAAATTCGAATTCAAAGTCTGAAACAGCACGTAAACCGCGTAGAATAACGTTGACCTTGTGCTCTTTTACAAACTCGGCCAATAAGCAGTCAAAGCCAATGACTTCTACATTATCGAGATGAGCCAAAACGTCCTTTGCCAGTTCAACCCGTTTTTCAAGTGGAAACATAGGGTTCTTTTTTGGGCTGGCTGCGACAGCAATAATAATGCGATCAAAAAGCTTTGCAGCACGCTCTACAAGATTGGTATGGCCGTTAGTAATTGGGTCAAAAGTGCCAGGATAAACGACAGTATTCATAGGGGGTCTTACTCCTGAAGCTGCGGAATACGATTGCAGTGCCTAAGTCAATTTTACAGTATTGGAAGTATAGACAACCAAGAACTAAAGAAGGGGCGGAATAGTAACCAAATTTCGGGTGGGTTGCTAGTCAGCTTGTTGTAAACAAGAAGTCTGCGCTGGCAAGATAGCCAGCGCATTTGAAGGGTTATCTCTATAAGGAGCTAGCTTATCGTAAGAAAATAGAGAATAAGGCCTTATGAATCAAGGTACCAAAAGGAGGGTAGGCAAACTTGGTACTGTTGAAATGATTCTTGCAGAATACTGATTTTGCATGAGAGAAGGTCAGGAAGCCTTGCTCGCCGTGGTAGGAGCCCATACCTGATTCACCAACGCCGCCAAAATGTAAGTCTTCTTGAGCAAAGTGAGAGACTGTGTCGTTAATGCAGACGCCGCCAGCTCGAACTTGTTCTAGTACATATTGCTGTTCGTCTTTGTCCATTCCAAAATAGTAAAGCGCCAAGGGCTGAGGGCGATCATTAATGAAGTCCAGAGCTTGGTCTAGCGACTTAGTGGGTAGGATTGGCAGGATTGGGCCAAAGAGTTCTTCTTGCATCACTAGCATATCATCAGTGGCATTTAGCACCAGGTGGATAGGCATCTTACGTGTACCGGTTTGCATATCTTCGTCAGCCGGGTTGCACTCAATAATCGTTGCGCCTTTGCTTTTTGCATCGTCCAGGTAAGATTGCAGGCGTGCGAGCTGTCGTTCATCGACTACGCTGGTGAAGTCAGTGTTGTGCTTCAGCGTTGGGTACATCTTGGCAAAGAAGTGTTGGAATCGATCAACGAAATGCTCCAGGCGGTGCTCTGGACAAAGAATGTAGTCAGGTGCAATGCAGGTTTGGCCAGCATTAAAAGCCTTACCAAAAACAATTGACTGTGTTGCATCGTCCATATTGACATCGTCAGAGATGATTGTTGGAGATTTGCCGCCAAGCTCAAGCGTGACGGGTGTTAAGTTAGCCGCCGCTGCTTTCATTACATGGCGGCCAACAGCCGTTGAACCGGTAAACAGTAAATGGTTCCATGGGATGCTAGAGAACTCAGTCGCGACTTCTGCATCACCCTGAACAATCGCAACCAGATCTTGAGGAAAGGTGTCGGAGATTAGTTGCTCGATTAGTGCAGAGGTCTGCGGTGTAAACTCTGACATCTTGATCATGGATCTGTTACCTGCAGCCAAAGCAGCGACAAGAGGGCCCATTGATAAAGACACGGTATAGTTCCAAGGCGAAATAATGCCAATAATCCCCAGCGGTTGATATTGCACAAAACCTGTCGCAGGTTGAAATAAAGGAGAGATCTTTTTCTTATCTTTGCTCATCCACGATTTCAGGTTTTTGATGTTGTAGTCGATGCCGTGAATGGTTGTCATTAGCTCAGCAAGTTTTGTTTCATCAGCAGAGCGGTTAGAAAAGTCGCTGGAAATTGTCTCGATAATCTCGTCTTGATTATCAAGAAGCATGCTTCTAAGTTTTTTAAGGTTTGCGACTCTTTCCTGATAAGAAGGCATTGGGTTTTTACGGAAAGCAGCTTTTTGCTCGGAAAAAATCTGATTCATGCGTTGGATTTGTTTTTTGCTTTCACTTATTTGAATGACTTCAGCAACCATGGGGATGAGCTCCGACAATATGTCTATCTGTTTGTGTTAGGCGAAAAATAGAAGAAAAACGAAAATAATCTACTTTTTACAATATACTTTATATTTTTAGAGTATATACTCTAAAAAGTCAACACTTAGAGATCAAAAATATGACTGCGAGTCATTTTTTAATTTTGGTGACCAGGATTGCATCCTGTTAAAAGCTATATATAGTGGCGCTGATCAGGTACAAGTACGCCTGACTTGAAGAGCTGCATAAGAAAATGTACATGATTGGGAGGTTAGTGAGTACATGAAAACCAAAGAAAAAATTGTATTGGCTGCGCTGGAGTTGTTTAACGAGCGTGGAGAGCGGAACGTATCGACTAACCATATTGCTGCTCACCTTGGAATGTCTCCCGGCAACCTGTATTACCACTTTAGAAATAAAAGCGACATTATTTACGAGATTTTTAAGAACTACGAGCTACTTGTAGATTCATATCTGAATGTGCCGAGCGGCAGAGCGATACATATAAATGATCTGATTACCTATTTGGATGCGGTCTTTAACGGTTTATGGGCTTATCGTTTCTTGCATAGAGATCTAGAGCATTTGCTGGACAGCGATGAGCGCCTGCGTGAAGATTATCGACGATTTACTTTACGTTGTTTGAGTGGTATCCAAAGCATTATTTATGCGATGGAGAAGAGTGAAATCTATCAGCCAATGGAAGATCAGCAGCGAAAGTCGAAAGCCTTAAATACCTGGTTGATTGTGACGAATTGGATGACTTACCTAAAAACTATCCAAAGTGCTGAGGACGAAGCGCAGGCGCTGAACCAGAAGAGTATTCAGCACGGTGTGTATCAAATACTCGACTATGTCATACCTTATTTGTATGAAGACAAACGGGCCTTAGCGCTGGAATTGCAGGAAAACTATCGCTTTGAAGGGATCGCGCCAAAAGTCTAATCTTCTTGGCTGTCTTCAGGGGAAGGGCTATTATCTAGCAAGCGCTGATTGATAATCTTGTCCAGAGCAAAGCGGCTTTCTTTTATGCCAGACTTTTTCAGGCTCGAAAACAAAATGACATCTTCCAGAGATTGGTGTGCTTCTAACTGCTTCTTAACCTGAAACATGACTTGCTTTGCAGGGCCAAACTTGAGTTTGTCGCTTTTAGTTAGAAGGATTAATGTCGGTAGCTGACATTCACTGGACCAGTCGAGTAGCATTTGGTCGAACTCGGTAAGAGGTTTGCGGATGTCCATGATAAGCACTAAGCCCGCAAGGCTTTCTCGGTTGCGTAGATAGTCATCGAGGTGCTTTCCCCATTCAGCTTTCAGGTCCAGGGATACCTTTGCAAAGCCATAGCCGGGCAGGTCGACTAGCCGAACCCCGGGCGTGCTAAGGGAAAAAAAGTTAATCAGTTGGGTTCTGCCGGGAGTCTTACTGGTTCGGGCAAGCTTCTTATTGTTAGTGATTGAGTTGATGGCTGAAGATTTTCCTGCATTGGAGCGACCGGCAAAGGCAACTTCAACGCCTTGGTCTGGCGGGCAGTTCTTGAGTTTTGATCCGCTTTGGCTGAAACGGGCGCTGTTGTAGGAGATATTCTTCGGCGTATTTGGGTGGTTCATGACTAACTCAATCAGAAAAAAGCACAGAATAAAAACCACTATTTAATGTAAGGGTTTTATCAGGAAGGGCTTAGTGTATAATAGCCTGAAATTTTTTGCCCATAATTTTCTGAGTGAGGGTGATCGGCTTGTTGTTTTAGTTTGATCAGCCATACTGTTAAGGTTTTGAAGATTAGAGAATTCATTAGCTTGTTTTGTCCTTCAGAGCTGCTTGGTTATGTGGGTAAAAATGACAATATTAGATTTATGTTTAGAGATGAAAGTGAGCGCAATTAAAATGAAAATGATTTTAAAAAGTGTAGTGATCGTTGCAGGTTTGGTAGGGTCTTTGGGGGCTTCAGCCGCTGGTGACGTTGAGGCAGGAAAGGCCGCTTCAGCTACGTGTGCTGGTTGTCACGGTGCCGATGGAAATAGTGTTGTTGCTAACTTTCCTAAACTGGCAGGCCAAGGTGAGAAGTACTTGGTTAAACAAATGAATGACATCAAAGAAGGTAAGCGTCCTGTAATCGAAATGACAGGCTTGCTTGATGCGCGTTCTGCACAGGATATCGAAAACATTGCCGCTTACTTTGCGTCACAAACAACTACGCCTGGCCAAGCAAAGAAAGACTTGGTAGAAAAAGGTGAGATCATGTACCGCCAGGGTAATGCAGCAACTAAGGTTGCGGCGTGTGCAGCGTGTCACGGCCCAGCAGGTGAAGGTGTGTCATTGGCTGCATTTCCAGCGCTTGCCGGTCAGCATGCTGATTACATCGCATCTCAGCTTAAGAAGTTCCGTAGTGGTGAGCGTAGCAACGATGGTGATTCGCGTATGATGCGTTCAGTAACGGCTCGTTTGAATGACAAAGAAATTGAAGCAGTTGCCAGCTATATTTCTGGTTTATATAAATAAGCTTCGTCTCTGCCGAGGAGCAATATGCTTCTCGGCTTTCTAGTTCCCTACCTTCCTATTTGAATACTTCTAACATTCCATCTGAGGTCAAGGCAATAACATTGGACTTCTGATCGATGACATCGATAATCGCTTTACTGCTGGCGCCGCCATAAGCTTGGCGAGGTTCTGCTTGCCAGGTCTTCACTTCAGTTCCTTTTTTAATATTAAATTTACTGATGACGCCTTGGAAAGTGCCAAGCGTTAGGTATTTCTCATCATCAGAAAAATCAGCGCTGGTGTAATTAATATATCGATTCTTAAACTTGAATTTACTTTTCCCGGTTTTGGTATCCCAAACCAGAGCATCTTCGCGTTGTGAGGTGGTAAAGGCGAGCTTACCAGAATCAGATATTGCAGCAGTCTTGATCTGATTGTTCAGGCTCAAGGCGTATTGCTCTTTGCCTGTTTTCAGGTTCCAAATCTTTGCAATGTTATCATCACCGGCACTAATACCTACTGCACCGTCTTCACTGAGGTCGGTAGCCCGTATTGGTGCGTTATGCTTAAAGCTGTGTATGGCCATACCTCGATCAAGGTCAAAGTAATTGACCGTACCATCTCTCAGGCCTAGCAATGCTCGTCGCCCATCTTGGTTTAAGCTAATCGCTTCGATTCGATCGGCTGCTTGCCAGAACTGTAGGGACTTACCATTCGTAGCGTCCCATAGCACTAAGTCTTTTTCTTGGCAGGTTACGGCTCTCTTACCGTCACCGGAAACCGCTGAGGCCCGGATGGATGAGTATTCGCCGCTTTTATGATTCCAGTCATAGAGGCGCTCTTTCTTTTTGGTGTTCCAAAAGCTCCCGCCATGATGAACCGATCCGATGACCGCAAGGTATCCGTTAGGGCTGAGTTCGCCGCTTAGTAAGCCTTGAGTCGCAAGCTGTTTACTGCTAGTGGGGCCTTCCGCGCATGCGGCAAGTGCCAGACTGAGTAAAAGGGTAGAAGTTTGTTTTTTAAACACCGATAGACCTGATAGATTTGATTCGATTTTAAAAGGACGTCATTACATCTTTAGTATAGTCAGAGACGAGGAAAAAGAGAGAATAAATATGATCTGGAGGGGAAGCGCATAATATAGCCAGAATTAAGAAGTTCTGGCTATCGCTCAGGAGTTCATTTAGAACTAAGCGGTTGTGTCTGCGTGCACCGCGTGAAGTGCTTCAATCAGCGTGTCTTCAAGCTCAAAGCGCTCTTCAAGGGTTTTTCCTAAGGAGTCGAGCTCTTTAATAAGGCCTTCGATGCCATCGTCGACTTTATGTATATCGTCGAAGCGATCGTTAAACGCTAGAGATTGTTCGGTGGACATTTCAATGCGAGGAAGGATTTTCTTTGCAAGCTCAAGTCCACCGTCATCATACTCTGCTGCCTCGGCAACGAGTTGCTCGTAGACTTCGAAGTGTCCGACCGAAACATAGTCGACCAATATCTGGCAAAACGATTGGAACTTCTCTGCTTTATTTTCTTGAGAGCTGCCTGGGTTTACAGATAGATCGCACAGGCTGACAATAAGCGCTTGCCTTTCCTTAAGCCATTTATCGATTAAGTCGTTTACTCCACCCCATCGCTCTGCAGCATTCTTGCAATTCTCGAGCATTCATTAACCCCTTTCTACTACATTATCGTTTCGAGACTTGTTGTACCTTGTCGGTACTTAGCTAGCTCGTTTCGTTTAAGTAATTGTTGTTTGTAGCTTGCTTGGCTACCTGTTTATTATCATTTTACTTTTGCAGATGAAAAACAAAATGTTTTGCGTATTGTTCGGTAAGCTTTGTGCTTACTTCTGTAACAAATAGCGTGTAGTCATGAAACTAACTAATTTGTTTAATGCTCGCAACAGTTTATTTGTTATCTTTCTTAAATAATATACTCAAGCCGATTATTGCAAAGCAAATAAACGCCAATAAGCTCCAGCCTGGGATTGATAGACTCATGAAGGTCCACTGAACTTTTGCGCAATCGCCTGTGCCTCGTAGGGCCATCTCGATTACTTCCAATAAGGGAAACACTTCGAGCATATAATCGATGCCGGGGCCGCATGCGGGGACCTGGTCTTCGGGTAAGCTTTGTAGCCACAATTGTCGAATAGCAACAGCGGCACCACCCACAGATAAGAGTGCTGCGAGGAATGCGTAGATGGACGAAGCGATCTTTCCTGCATTATGGATTGCACCGATCAGCGCAACGAGCCCAATGCCGCTAAAGAATACTCGTTGCATCATACACATTGGGCATGGGTCCATGCTGCTAAAAGGCTCAATGTAGGTGGCAGTGACTAATAGTGCCGCACAAGCGATAAAAATAAATAGAAAGCGTTGCTGTGAAGAAGGGAATGTCATGATCTTTGTTGCTCGTAAACTTGTAGTCGCTTTGCTTACCTTATAAAAGAGGTAAAGAGCGCGGTCAAAAATGTATTCTTCACTAGTGAGCCGCCTGAGTAAACAAATTTGTTTTTCTCTTAAGAGCTTGTAATGTCATATTAGGATAACAATGATAATTGCTTTGGTCTTGCGTTAAGAATGTCGGTGAAGGTGTTGCAGGCTGACTTTTCCAGCCTATAATTACTTCTTTAAGCAATTGATGACAGAGTGCAAATGAGTATAAAAGTTCCAGCGTTTTTTTTATTAATGCTATCGATGTGTGTAGCGATGCCTTTAGCAGCAGAAGATGAGGGTGAAGAGGGGGCGCCTGTATCGATTCAATATCATGACTTAACGCCACCGTTTGTCGCTAATTTTGGTAGTGACAATGGAAAGAAGCTAAAGTTTCTCAAGGCAGGTGTCTCAGTCAGAACATCGAGCGGCGCTGCGGTAAACGAAGTTATGAATCATGATGCTTTGGTTCGCCATCAGATCGTGATGCTTTTAAGTCGTCAGACTGAAGAAACACTCGGTACTTCAGCAGGTCAGGAGAAGGTTCGACTTGAAGCGTTAGAACTTGTGCAGCAGATTCTGGAAGAAGAAACGGGTGATGGGCAGATAGATGATCTCTTGTTTACCAGCTTTGTTGTTCAGAGATAAGGCTTAGCGACTTCTAAAGCGAAAATAAGAAAGGGGCCGTAGGGTAGAGAGCTTAGGCGATTTTGCCAACCCTTTCGTTCGGCTTATCCAGTTCGCATTTTTCGACGCCGTCTTCCCAGCCTGCTTCCCATGCAGCTTGCACTACTTCGCCAGAATAAGGGCACTGCTGAATATCTGCTCCCATCACTCCCGCCATATATCCCTGACGATAAGCTTTGTTTAGTGAGTCAATATCCCAGCATAAAGAAAAGTCTTGGGCCATTTGGCCACTCCTTTCATTAAGCTGCCTTGCACTTTTACAAGCATCATTGAGATAGCCATATTCAATACGCCACATGAGATGTAGAGCAGAATATAGCTTCCCGTTCGGCTAACAAAGTGGTTTGGCAACGCCATCCACATTAAGAATCCTTACTTATTCACAAAGCCTGAACATAAACTTAATGCTCAGAACGCTCTCCTACAAGCGTGAAATGCCTTATTTATATAATTTTATTTGGCGTGTAAGTCATCATTTTAAGATGAAACAATTAATGTGAGTGAACGCTTTTGATATCAAGACTGAGTTAGCGAGATACAAAAAGAACACCAACAGAAATACTCCGTTTCAAGCGTTAACAAAATTAACACAGGAGCGTACCTGCAACAATGACAGGATGGTCAAAAATGAGGGGAATTTCAGTTTTGTTTTACGACATGGAAAACGCTGCACAAAATTTATACTAAAACGTATCGGTGAACAGATGTGCAGCAAGTTTTGTGAAAGAGTCGTGAGAAAATCTAGAGTTATTGCGCCTGATAGTCCATTAGGTATCTATCGAAAGAAATACGATCACTACGCTTTATTTCTTCTGCTTGCTTAAACGACTCCTGCGCTTGTTTTTCAAACTGGCTGAATTGGTTTTGTGCTGGCTCAGCACTGAGTACCAATTGATGCTTCTTTGAAAGTTCTCCAGCGATCTCTAGCCAGGATAGAGACTCTTTCTTCATGACTGACAACACTTGAGCGGAGGGTGTTAGATCTGGTGTATCGAGTTTAGCTAGCTGTTCCTTTAGTGCCGACTTATAACGTTGGTCGCTCGTTGCCTGGTCTAGTACTTCGGCAAGACCTTGCATGCCTTTTAGAAGCTCAAGCCCCCAGCTACTTAGCGTTCGCTTTTGTGATTGGTCGGTGAGTTCAAGTCCTGGTCTTCTACCTTCATTGACGACCAGGTCAAAGTTACTATCGAGATATTCACATTCCTTATCGCCAATTACCGGAGAGTCCTGGAGTAAGCAAAAGCTCAGGAATATATCCATAAAGTCGACCTGTCTGTCAGAAATTCCCAATGGTAAAAATGGGTTCAAATCCAGGCAGCGTACCTCGATATATTCGACTCCGCGTTCGTTGAGTGCATGCCGTGGCGTTTCGCCTGACAGTGCACTGCGCTTTGGTCGGATTGAGCTGTAATACTCGTTCTCGATTTGCAGAATATTCGTATTGATCTGAAGGTAAGCGTCACCTTTCTTTAGCCCAAGCTCTTGGTATGGCGGGTAAGAAGTGTTAATGGCATCGCCAAGTGTATGGGTGAAGTTTTCCAGGCTGTTAAAGCAGATATTTAGCGATGATTGGGCGTTGTTGTGATAGCCGAGGTCTCCCATTCTGAGCGAGGTAGCATAAGGCTTATACAGCGTGCCCTTATCATCAAATGATTCGAGGCAGTGATTTTGGCCAGCGACAAAACTCTGGTCTAGGCAAGGCGACGCACCGAATAAATACATGAGTAGCCAAGAGTAGCGACGAAAGTTTCGAATCAGAGCGAAATATTGCTCCGACTTAAAGTCTTGTAGTGACTGCTCTTTATTGCCATGCGCTTCTTTTAGATTAAGCCAAAGGGAGTCATTGATCGAGAAGTTGAAGTGCAGGCCCGCAATGCTTTGCATGGTTCGGCCGTATCGATGGCCTAGACCTTCCCGGTAGACGTACTTCAAGCGTCCAATGTTGGAGTCGCCATATTCAGCAATACGAATGCTGTGCTCGCCATCAAGCTTGCAGGGCATGCTGCCAGACCAGAGAACTTCATTGCCAATATTGCTAGCAACAAACTTATGCGTATCTTGCAATGTTTTTAGCAGGCCTTCTCTAGAGTCTTCAACCGGTGTAATTAGCTCTAATAAAGCTTCCGAGTAATCAGTGGTAATGGAAGGGTGAGTCAGCGGATGGCCCAAGGCTTCAGGGTGATTTCTCTGCGAGATCGAAAATTCGCTATCTGCCCGAAGACCTTCTTTTTCTATGCCGCGTGAAATCGGTAAGCCCTGCTCTTTAATATGCTGTGCCAGGATCGTTAAGTCGCTCGGAGACAGGCCCGCATGAGCATTATTGTTGGTGTTTGAGGGCGCTGTCATGTGTTAATCCTATTGTGGGTGCGAGTTGTTTCGAAATAAGACCGCAGTATTATCATTTTACTTCAATTTAAGCTTACTAAAAGCATTGGCCATGGCGCCGGACATTGGTGCCTCGGTTTGCTTGGGTTTTCTATTCTGCTTGGCGTTGCTGTGCTTATTTTGATGTTCTGGGCTGCTTTGAGCTTTATCGTTCATTTGTGCTTCGTCGCCCATTCTCATACTCAGTGATATTCGTTTTCGTCTTGGATCAGCTTCCATGACTTTCACCTTTACGATATCACCTGTTTTGACAACGTCGCGAGGGTCTTTAACAAATTTGTCCGCCAGTGCCGAGATATGGACGAGACCATCTTGGTGCACACCAATATCAACGAAGGCTCCAAAGTGTGTCACGTTCGTTACCGCTCCCTCGAGCACCATGTTCGGCTTCAGGTCAGAGATTGTCTCGACGCCTTCTTTGTATTCTGCAAACTTAAACTCAGGGCGCGGGTCGCGACCGGGTTTGGCGAGTTCGCTGAAAATATCTTGAACAGTGATCAGGCCGCAGCTTTCACTAACAAAGTCGTTAGCTGATAGCTTCTTTAAAGTTCCGGCATTGCCTATAAGTTGTCCGATATCTTGCTGACTCTTCTGAGCAATGTCCTTCACTGTGGGATAAGATTCCGGATGGACTGCGGATGCATCTAGTGGGTTTTCACCATCAAGAATACGTAAGAATCCAGCGCATTGCTCGAATGCTTTTGGTCCAAGGCGTGGGACTTCTTTGAGTATTTTTCGAGAGTTGAAGCGTCCGTTACTATCACGGAATGCCACAATATTGCTGGCAATACTGGCATTCAGACCAGATACCTTTGCCAGCAATGGTGCAGAAGCCGTATTGACGTCGACACCGACAGCGTTAACACAGTCTTCGATGGTTGCCCCCAGGCTGCGGTTGAGCTGTACTTGGCTAACATCATGCTGGTATTGACCAACGCCAATGGCTTTAGGTTCAATTTTTACGAGCTCTGCCAGAGGATCTTGAAGACGGCGCGCGATCGATACGGCGCCTCTAATGGTGACGTCCAGATCCGGGAACTCATTTGCAGCTAATTCTGATGCAGAATAAACCGAGGCGCCGGCCTCGCTGACCATAATTCGGGTTAAAGCCAAGGCGGGGTAGCGTTTCATTACGTCGGCAGCCAGCTTATCAGTTTCACGAGAGGCAGTACCATTGCCAATGCTGAGCAGCTCAACGTGGTGTTTTTTACAGAGGGCGGCGATTATCTCGATAGATTCGTCCCACTGGTTTCTGGGGGCGTGAGGGTAGATTGTTGCGTGATCCAGTAATTTGCCTGTTTGGTCGATCACCGCCACTTTAACGCCAGTTCGCAGGCCTGGATCAAGGCCTAATGTTGCTTTCGCACCGGCTGGCGCTGCTAATAACAGATCTTTTAGGTTCTCTGCAAAAACATCGATGGCAACTTTTTCAGCTTGTTCTCTTAGCTTGCCAAGTAGTTCAGTCTCGATATGGTTGTTAAGTTTAACGCGCCATGTCCAGCGAACCACTTCTTTTAGCCACTTATCGGCTGCTCGGCCTTGGTCCTCAATATTGTAATAAGCGGCGACTTTGGCTTCACAGGGATGAATCGTTAAACGGTCACTTGCGTCATAACCCTGAGGCTGCAGGCTAATATTGAGCACGCCTTCGTTGCGGCCTCTAAATAGTGCCAATGCACGATGTGATGGGATTTTTGCTATCGCTTCACTGAAGTCAAAATAGTCCTGGAACTTATCACCCTTGGCTTTTTCAGATTCGACAACGGCACTAAAAATCTCGCCCTGATCCCAGAGGTAAGTTTTGAGTATGCCGAGTAGCTTGGCTTCTTCGCTGAGGCGTTCCATCAAAATGTACTTTGCGCCATCTAGTGCGGCTTGTGAGTCATCAATGCCCTTATCAGTGCTAATGAATTTACTCGCTTCAGACTCTGGGTCTAGAGTCGGGTCCTTAAACAAACTATCCGCTAAGGGTTCCAGACCGGCTTCAATTGCAATCTGGCCCTTGGTTCTGCGCTTGGGTTTGTAAGGAAGGTAGAGGTCTTCCAGTTCGTTCTTGCTGGCGACATTAGCGATTTGCGAGGCAAGCGCATCAGTGAGTTTACCTTGTTCGTCAATGCTGCTGAGAATAGTTTTACGCCTATCATCTAACTCTCGTAAGTAACGGAGCCTTTCTTCAAGCTTTCTGAGCTGTGAGTCATCTAGGGCGCCGGTCACTTCTTTTCGATAACGTGCAATAAAGGGGATCGTTGAACCTTCATCAATTAGTTCAATGGTTGCATCGACTTGTTGAGGTCTGACCGAAAGCTCGCTGGCAATTTGGGCTGCAATTTTTTTGGTGGTCGTGGAAGCGGAGGAAGCCTGGGTAGATAAGGTGTTCATGCGAAAGTAAAAGATCCTTGCGAGCGGTAAAGAGGTATCAGTCTTAAAAACAACAAATAGCAATGCACTAAATGGTGACGAGCATGGCGATTTAAACCCCTGCAGTAAATAAAAAATGAAACAAAACAACGAAAATATCTGTTCCAATTTCACAACTAAAGGCAGTGTTGCGGCGCTACGACTGTGTTCATTATTTATATCTATTTAGAATAAGTGCTACAAAGCGACAAAATGTATCTGGAAAGCAATGAGTTGACGTGAAAGAATGATGGAATAGAAAAATAAATGGGCTCAGAGTCACGGGCCCTGAGCCCATTTATTTTTATCGAGATAGACAGAAAGAAGAGAAAGTAGTGGCGAATAAGTTAAACCCTAAACAGCAAGAAGCCGTAGATTATGTTGGTGGTCCTTTACTCGTACTAGCGGGCGCTGGCAGCGGCAAGACCAGTGTAATCACGCGAAAAATTGCCTACCTGATTAAAAGCTGTGGTATTCCGGGGCGCCATATTGCTGCGGTGACCTTTACCAATAAAGCTTCTCGCGAGATGAAAGAGCGTGTCGGGCAGTTGGTTTCGGGGCCTGATGCGCGTGGTTTAACCGTATCGACTTTCCATAACCTGGGTTTGAATATCATTCGCACCGAGCATAAGGCGCTTGGCTATAAACCGGGGTTTTCTATTTTCGACAGTGAAGATGCTAAAGCGTTGATTCGCGACCTGATGATGAAAGATGGTGAAGAGAATAGCGACCGAATCAATGAATTTCAGATGGCGATTTCAAACTGGAAAAATGCCATGCTAACTCCGGCTCAGGCCGCACAGCAAGCTCAAACGCCTGACGATGTCACCCTGGCACATGTGTATGAAACCTATACTCGCTACCTCAAAGCCTATAATGCGCTCGACTTCGATGATCTGATTCTTTTACCCGTACAACTTTTCGCTGAACATCCGGATATATTAAGCAAGTGGCGGCAGAAGATTCGCTACCTCTTGGTTGATGAGTACCAAGATACTAATATGGCTCAGTACGAGCTGGTGAAGCAAATCGTGGGTGACCGTCATGCTTTGACAGTCGTAGGCGACGATGACCAGTCTATCTATGCCTGGCGTGGAGCAAGGCCAGAAAACCTGGCGCGTCTGGAAAAAGACTTCCCAAGCCTGAAGCTGATTAAGCTGGAGCAGAATTATCGCTCTACCAGTTTGATCTTGCGTGCGGCGAATACCTTGATCGCCAACAACCCTCATATGTTTGATAAAGCACTATGGAGCCAGCTGGGTGACGGAGAGCGAATTCGTGTAATTCGTTGTCGCCATGAAGATGCAGAGGCAGAACAAATTGCCGCAGAGATTCTTGATCTTAAGTTGAAAAAGGACATTCCTTTTAAAGACTTCGCTGTGCTTTATCGTGGTAACCACCAGGCGCGTCTGCTGGAAATCAAGATGCAGGCTTTTCAGGTGCCTTATCGCTTGTCTGGTGGTACCTCCTTCTTTGCCAAGAATGAAATCAAAGATGCCATGGCCTACTTGCGTCTCATTGCTAACCCTGATGATGACGCAGCATTTCTTCGGGTAGTCAACGTACCACGCAGAGAGATCGGCCCCTCAACCTTGGAGAAACTCGGAAATTATTCGACTGAGCGACATATTAGTTTGAATCAGGCTGTCGGTGAAATTGGTTTGGAACAAGTGTTGAGTGGTAAGGCGCTGGATCGGGTCAGGCGCTTTAGCGATTGGTTACGAAAAACAACGGAACGTTGTTATCAGGAAGATCCGATACCTGTGATCAAGCAGTTGTTTACCGATATTGAGTATGATCAATGGCTGTACCAAAACTCTAATACGCCAAAAGCGGCTGAGAAACGTATGGAGAATATCTGGTACTTGGTTGATTCGTTAAAAAATATGATCGACGCCGATAAAGGCACAGCGGATGAAATTGGTATAGAAGAAGCGGTTTCCAAATTGATCCTTCGAGATATGCTGGAGCAACAAGAAGAAGAGGATGATAGCGATAAGGTGCACATGCTTACGCTTCATGCCTCGAAAGGTCTTGAATTTCCACATGTTTTTATCATGGGGCTTGAAGAAGAATTATTGCCGCATAGAAACAGCATTGAAGAAGATAACATCGAAGAAGAGCGCCGCCTGATGTATGTGGGCATCACAAGAGCCCAGCGGACTTTAGCATTGACTTATGCTGCAGCACGAAAACAATATGGCGAGAAAATAGAAACCATTCCTAGTCGCTTTTTAGATGAAATTCCCGAAGATGACTTGCAGTGGGAAGGTGGCGAGCAAAAAGATAAAGAGCTTGTGCAGAAAAAGGGCAATCAAACTCTTTCGGCGCTTTTAGATGGCCTCAAGTAAATATTACTGATTACTTTTGGCCGACGCTAGGGTTGGCGAGCTGTGGTCGCCATTCCCACCATTCATGTTCGCCTTCCGGTGTACTTTCTTTGGTTTTATAGACATCCCAGGTGACGAGATAGTCAGGGTTTTGTACCTGCTTACCACTAATCGGGTCGTGATAGTCACCGGGTGGTGCAATAAACCAGGGGCGAAGTGAAGAAGGGATGGTGAATTCACTTTCTTGTTTCAAGTCCTGGACGGTGATGCCATCTTCTTCTGTGACTTTGCAAACAGTACCAGCGAGCTGCTTTTGATCCAGCACTTCTCCAGACAGGTCAAAATAGGTGATGCCTACCAGAATGGTTTTTCCAGAAATGTTTTGTAGGGTAATTGCCTGATCTGTCACTGAGAATCCTTATTGAAGAAAAATATGAAGCTATCATAGCCCTTAAGCCTCTGCCGAAACAATTGTCTCTTTCAATTCAGCATCCTCTGTTTCGAAAAGAGCACAAAGTTCTAGCTGTGCTTTAATGGTATTTTGTTCGCTTTGGTCTAAACGCTTCCATTTGTCACAAAGCTCCTGCCAGGTTCTGAGTTGAAAGGTTTTTACCACTGACTTAAAAGGGTAGCCACGTAACTTTCCTGTATAAAGTGTTTTTCCCTGATTGAAGGCTAGTTCGTTGAACTCTGTTGCTCCCTGAGCTTTTGCCAGGTGATATGCCTGCTTATTTTGAACCATGAGCGATGCATAGGTGCTCATGATGGTGTTGAGCAAGGGCTTAAGTGCCCCTGAAAAATAAAGCTCCCCTTCTTTCTGTTGTAAGCGATGTTTGCCGCTATAGATCATCTCAAGCCAGGCGTGTGTCTGCGGAGCGAGTTCTTGCATTAGCTTATTTGTTTCTGGGTCGACCAGGTTCATAGCGAGTTGGCCGTAGGCACTGGCATCGGCAATGGTAAACTGATCACCGAGTAAGAATTTTTGCAGGGTTAATACTTCCTCCATGCCTTTTAGATATTGCTTCCAGCTTTCGAATAATAAGGTATGTGTTTCAGGAAAACCTTCTTTATACGGGGGGGATAGAGCTTTTGAAACACCGCTTCGATAGCTCTTTGGCGCGACACTAAATAAGTAAGGGCAGCGTGCGACCTGTCGCTTAGGAAAGCGCCTGGAAAGTAGTAAGGGGCCGCCTGGCGGCAAAGCGTGACGAAATTCTTTTGCGAGTAATTTACCCATTATGTTCGACTTGGCGGAGCCTACCCAGCGCATATGATGGACCATGTATAGGCCGAACTCGTCAAAGGCTTCGTCGATTAAGCTGGCGATAAAATTCAAACAAGGGTCTTCCGGGAATAAGCGATGTCTATGGCTATTTCCCTGAGTGGGGGGCTTCTGGTCAAGATAGTGTGCGATGGCTGTGCTGTCGTATTGAAAATCTTTGCCGTTTTCAGTAAAGAAAGGAACGGCAGGGTACTCATCTAAGTCGGCATCCATTTCAGGATAGCGGCTTATCTGCTTATGCTGTTTTTGATACTCAAGGCGTAATAAGGTCTGAGTATTTTCAAGATAGCTTCCATGCGCGGGTAAGCGGCGATAAGGGATGCCACAGTACTCCAGGTAAGCTTGCATCTTTAATACGAAGGGCGAAAGCTCGACGCCCCAAATAATTGCAGAACTGATTTGTATTTTATTCTTATTTTTCATTTAGGGCTCAACCTATAAAACAGCATTACATCAAATGAGCCTGAAAGAAACGCGATAGGTCTTGTATCTCGCTTAGACAAACTTCGTGTTCCATCGGGTAGTTTAGATATTGCACTGTGTGGCCTCGCGCTTCAAGAATCGCCGCCGCTTTTTTACCTTGCCTTTCCACGACCATTGGGTCATGAGTGCCGTGGCAGATTAATACTGGCAGCTGGCTATTCGCGGGCGCGGTATCAAAGCTATCTTCTTGTGGAAAATAGGTCGACAAGCCTGCCAGTGCTGCAAGGGGGCTGGGGTAAGTTAAGGCTGCATGGTAGGCCACGGCTCCACCCTGCGAAAAGCCCATTACAATGATTCGTTCGCTCTTGATGCCTCGCTCGATTTCCCTATCGATCAGCGTTTGGATATTCTTCACCGAACTTTGCAATTGTTCGTGGTTTATCACGCGCTCTTCAGTCAGTTCAAGAATGTCATACCAGGCGGGCATGATATAGCCAGCATTAACCGTGATGGGGATTTCCGAGGCATTTGGAAATATAAAGCGTATACCTAAGCCTTCCGGTAGCGCTAATTCCTCGACGATAGGTACAAAGTCGTTTCCATTTGCCCCGAGGCCGTGCAGCCAAATAATACTTGCTGATACCGTGTCAGCAGTTTGTCGCTCAATACAGTCTAATAGGGGCATGTGATGAAATCCTTAATTATCCAATAGGTGAAAAAGATAGTTTTAATAGGTAGTATGGGTAACTCGTGTGACGCAGTGGACAAAATTAATGATAAACCTGCGTATTTGACATTGTTTAACCTTATACCTTGCTTGTAAAGCTGGCAAAGCGAGAATTATGTCTACACTGAATTAAAGCCTTTCCTGATCTTGAGTAAATTATTGGTGCTTATGGTGGCATAAGTGGCAAATGTTGTAGTTATGACGAAAAGTGCAAGGCGCTCTGTTGCTTGTTTTAGGAAGAAAAAATGAAACCCGAACTCAATACATTTCAAATGCTGAATGCAGCAAAAACAAATCTTTCAAACTTGAATCGCAGCCTATCTTTGGTGGGAGCTGGTTTAGTCATCAGTTTAGCTGCTGGCTGTGCTTCAGTTGATAAGAAGGACAATAGTGCGATGTCTGATAGCTCGGCTGAGCTTAGTGTGGCGGAAGTACAGCCAAGCCAAGAGGAGCTAGCTAGGAACGAGAAAGAAAATGCTGCTAAAGCTGATGAAATGATGAAAAGCCTTAAAGCTCCTGTGGTTGAACCAGGTGCTAAGACTGAACAGCCGGTCAGCAAAGAGGTGAAGCCTACAGTTAAGGAAGTTGTCGCAGAAGTAACGCAGAAGGCCGTTACAGCGGTAGCAGACAAGGGTGTGAAGGTAGCAGTAGAAAAAGAGCCAGCTAAAGCTGAGGTTAAAAAAGTAGCTGCGAAGGTAGAGGAAGCTAAAAAAGATGTTGTTAAAGCGCCTGTTGTGCAAAAGAAAGGCTCTGTTAAGCCCTTAGCAATTAGCGAGAAAGACCTTCCTGCAAACTATGATATTTGGGTGTTAAAGCAGGGTGATACAGCATTAACTCAAGGGCTTGTTATTAGCACGCCAACTTGGGAGATGGGTAAAGAAGGTTATATGTCTCAAATTTGGCTAACCTTTAAAGAAAATGAGATTCACATTAACAGTTCTTCTGATATTGCCAGCGAAGCAAAGAATTTAGGTATTCGTATCGACGGAGGTGACTTGATTCCTTTTACGCGAATAGCTGAGAATAATATTGGAATTGTTGAAGGTGAGTGGCTAGATAAACTGGCAAATGCGAGTAAGCTGGATATTTACCTAGGCTTCTTCCCTGGCAAGAAACCTACAAGTGATACTTTCCATAGTGATACCTCTCTGGAAAATCTGGACCGTGTTGTGGCAACTTACCGTAAGTTGAGTAAGTAATTACCTAGACTATTAGGTGAATAATAGGGCTGCATTAATGCGGCCTTTTTTGTGGCTTGAATAAATAGATTGTGCGCAATATACTTGCATAACTAGAGGATAAGACAATGAAGAAAGTTATTTATCTACTGATATTTTTTATACTGGCTGGAGTCATCACAATGCGAGTAATTGAGAACAATACAGCACCTAAATTAGGTGTTCAAAATGGTGAGCTGAAGCCCTTGGGAAGTCGGCCTAATAGCGTATCAACTCAAACCGATAAGCCTGATAAGCAGGTAAAATCGATTGCCTTCGATATAGAAGCAAAGCAGCAGATGCAGAAGGTTCAAAATGTCATAGACGCTATGCCGGGGGCAAAAATTCTTCAGCAAAGTGATCACTATTTGTATGCCGTTTTTACCAGTCCGCTGATGCGTTTCAAAGACGATGTGGAGGTTTATCTGGATGATGAGCAGAAGCTAATTCACTTTCGTTCAGCGAGTAGGGTGGGGTATTCAGACTTAGGTGTTAACCGGAAGCGATATGAGGACTTTGCTAGGCGACTGTCTGTATTGAGTCAATAAGCGAAATTAAAAAAGGCCTGTCAGCGGAAAGCTGATAGGCCTTATTGAACGGCGTATCTATCGTTTAGTTCTTATCCCAGTCAAACTCATTTGCACCGATCGCGCCGCTATTATCCTCGTCCCAGCTTTTTTGGCCTAGGGAGTTATATTCTAAAAAGCCATCGCCTGATTGAGCGTTAGTAGGCGTTGCACGCAAGGTATAAGTGCTCCCTGTCGCCGCGGTGATGCTTAGGTTGTAGAACACTGCACTGCTGCCTAGAGGTGCCGTTGTTGAAAAAATAGCTGGGGAGCCTGTATCACCACCTTGTGCTGCCCCCAGATAGGAGTTTGTTTGTGTCGAGTGTTTATCCATTGCCGAGGCAAATGCAACGAGCGCAGTTTTCGCATCACTTCTTCTGGCATCGATGACATAGTCTTGATAAGCCGGAATAGCGATAGCACTAATGATTGCGACAATAGCGACGACTACTAGTAGCTCCACTAAAGTGAAGCCACGTTGGCTCTTATATATTGAGCTGTAATTATTCATCATTACTCCTCTTGAACCCAATAGGTTTTAATAATAGGTCGTTCACCTTCGGGTGGTTCACAGTTCTCCAAACCTGTACATATAGTACATTTATTATCTATGCATAGCCTCTTAGGTGGTGCAGGTATTTGCGTGGCAAGAATTTTCACTTCTCTATCGGGAACCGTCAACTCTGTATCCAAGCCAATGCCATCATAGTTTTTGACCGGTGTTGCATCTAATAACGCTACATGAAATAGACGAGAAATACCGGGGTTAAAGGTACAGCCCGATTTATTGGGCTTGGGTTCGTAAGTGGTGTAGTAAACATCGCCGTCAACCGTTAGCGTTGGCGCTAAGACCTTTTCACCAGAGCGTGTTAAGCGTATAAACCAGCCTTCTTTTGGTGGAACAACATTACCTTCACCGTCATCATAACCAAAGTACTCTTTATAAGCGGCTTCTTGTTCGTCTTTTGTATTTTGTGCGCTAACATCACCTAGGTGGTTTTCAGTTGCATCATAAAGATCTTCTTCAGTGAGCGTGGTATAAGTGATAGCGCCATCTTCATTCGTTGGTGGCTCAAAGACATCAGAGCTCTTGATTAGATATAAACGGTCTACCACATTGGTGTCCAAAGGGTGCGCCTGCCAGCCAGAACCAATCACAATCGCTAGGTTGACTTGACCATCATTTCGAAGAATAGATACATCGGGTGTGTGGTAAAAACGTCTATTGTTTGCAGTATCGGTGCCAGACAAGCGTGCAATAACGCCACCATTTACGGTCAGTGAATTCGTACTGCTGTTTTCGTTGTCGATATCAAAGCGCCAGAGCTGACCGCCCATATCTCCGACATAAATTTGGTCGGCAATTTTATCACCATTCACATCAATTGCTTTTACATTAGAGGGAATACTGTATTGCATGTCGCTGAAGTTAGAGCCTGTCGCACTCCATATCTTATCGCCTGTTTCTGCATCCACGATATATACTGCACGGCCGATAGAGTCAGTAGAGCGTGTAGTGTTTGTATCTTGATTGGTGTCGTAGCCACCGCCAAAAATTAAGACTTCGCGAATATTATTGCCCATCTTAATTTTTGTTTTCACGGGTTTAGACCAAGTCTGGCCTAATTCTTCGTAGCCATTTGTGCCACCCGGGCCGCCTTTGATTTCCCATAGGAATTGTGGAGAGTTACGATCAGAAGCGTCAAGCGCATAATAATTACTCCCGCCTCTACGCATGCCCGTGTACACATAGACAAAGTCATCGGCATCGTAAAGGTCGAGGTCGTTATTGCTGTCGTGTGACCAAACGGATACCGAACCATCTAGCCCATAGATATGAGAAACAGACTGAGAATTTTCCATCAGCTCTGCTTGGTTGCTTAGTAGCTCGTCAGGCATAAAGGCAAAGTATTCTTCCCCTTCACCTTGACCATAAGTGCTGCTCGTGCCCGAGCGACCATTGATAGCATGAAGGAAGCCTTGGTTATCGCCAAAAAATATAGTCGTATCAGGGTCATCATCGCTACCCCCGTAAATGACAACAACGGGAGATGAATGCAAAGGGTCGGCTAAACGGTGGCGAGTATCAGTTTGACTACCATCACCATCCGAGTCAAATACATCTAGGTCGCGAACCCAGTTGAGTAGCTGTTGACGTTCTGCATCAGTGGCTGAGCTGATATTTAGCATGTCTTTGGTTATGGCTGTATTGTCAGAAGATATTTTGTTCTCAGCGCTTGTTAGGTTTTTGGAACCGCCCAAATAAGTGAACATATTGCGGTCGGCTTCGTTATTGGGCAAGTTTTCTGCTGCACCCCCGAGTTGAATATCGTTTGCATCGATCTCTTTTGACCACCAGCTCCATGCACCGGGGTCGGTTTCTGTATTGCTACGACCTTTAAAAAAACCTGTTTCTTCATCAATCGCGGCGCGATCTTTTAGGTCATAGACAATACCGTCAGAACCCAGCCGGTAGCGTTTCAAGTTCCCTGTCCAGCGTGGGCCGCTTTCAGGTTTGAATACCGAGAAATATAACTCATCACGATGGTTAAGGCGGTTAAAGGTGTTCACAGCGACGCCAGGAGAAACAAAGGAGGTGCTAATATCCTTAAGGCTAGAGAAAATCTGCTTAATCGCACTTTCTAACTCGGTGGTATCGTTGGCAGTATAATACTTACCGCCACCACCGGCGTGTGAGTCGGTACCTTCTGCGGTACGACGTAATAGATCATCGTCCAGCTCAAAACCAATCGTATAGGTCGTCACTGTTTGTTCGCCGTCGTACTCGTTGCTAATATCGTTTTCGTTCATATAACGAGATATTTCATCTAGGCAGTTGCCGGAACATGAGCCAACAGTCTTCTGTATTACAGAGCGTGATGCAGTATCATTGGAGTCACTATAACCTGAATTATAAGCGTCATAGGTAGGCTCACCATCGGTAAGTAAGACAACGTTATTGGGTTGGCATTCATCAGAGATTGGACTGTTGTATTTACTAGAGCTGCTTGGGTCTTTCGACGCTGCGACACTGCCCCTGCCCAAGAATACACTGCCACCTGAATAGTAACGAGAGGCTTCAAATAAGGTTTCTGAAAGCGGAGTCCATGTATCAGGAGATAAGCTCTTTAAATCCGCGTTAAAGGCGGTACGATTGTCCTCGATGTAGCCGATCGGAGTTGTTACGCGCCCGCCTTGTTTACCGCCTTGGTCAGTATTGAAACTCATTAAGCCAATATTGATACCGGAGGTACTATTAACGAGGTTGGTAATAACGTTCTTCATGATCGATATTCGAGACTGTGAAACCGGCTCTCGGTAGTACTTGTACCAGTTTTGATAGTTTGCTGAAAAGAAGTCGTATGTTCTGTAACCTCCCCAACTAACTTCTTTTGATTTGTTACTCGTCCACATGGAATTATTGTTGCGAGCATAAGTGTTGCCGGTGGTACCGTTTTTCCCGTGTTCGCCACGGTCGTCTTTACACTCGATAACATTCGAGTTTTGCCAGCCCCCGCTGACCCATTGCGCACCACTAGAGTTGCCAAACAAACTTTTCCAGGAGTTACTGCTCTTCTTGAAGCCTGCTGTTTTAGCCGATGTGTATTGGCCCGATGCTGCCAACTTATCAACCATCGTTTGGCAATGGTTCTGGCTACTTAAAATTCGCCCTTTATATCTATAATAGCTGTTGTAGACATAGATATACGTATCTGAGTACGCGCTCTTGCCATCGTCTATGGCTTTTTGAGTATAGTTAACACTATTATCATAGGGTGTTTCAGTCTTAACTGTACTTGCCATACTGCCTGAGTTATCAAGAATAAACAGCACGTTAGGCGTTAGTTCATTTGAAGCGCTGGATTCAAATAGTATTTCGGTATCATCTGCGTGGGCACAATTGGCAGAGAGTAAGGTGATGATGCAAGAGGCGATACCGTGGCTGAATTTAGAACTGATGGTTTTCATTTTGTCGCCTCCAAATTGAAATAGCGAAGATGATGGAGTTCGTTTGTTTCCGGATAGTAACTGACTGCACCGCTTTTTCCGTTGTATTTAGTTAACTCATCAAAGGGTACGGCTTGTGAGCTGATATAGGCTTTGCTAGCAGCGGTCACTTTATACTTATTTAGCGCGCAAGTCGGGCACTCGCGGGCTTCAATACTATGTACTTTGCCATTCAGCCCCCGATTAAGTTCAATAGATTCTGTTTCATAACCTAATGTGACATGCTCTAAGGGGGTTGGCGGGTCACGATCTTCACCAATATTATTCTTTGCATCGCTGTAGGCCAAACTACTAAAGAGCAGGCCAATCAATAGAGATAAAGTGAGTCGATATGTTTTTTTCATTGTTGCCTCCTGATGGCCTCGTTGCAGATGAGGGTCATCAATATTGGTTTCTCGTGTAATTCGTTCTATTCGTAATAACTTAATAGTACTCAATACCCTGTCGAAGTACTGTTTGTGCATTCGTTGATTCCAGCCTGCCTGTTGCAGCGACATCAAAACGTTGGGCTTTGACGTCTGTAGAACCTTCGTCGGCATCTAATGAGCTGCCGCTGCTGAGTATAACTTCACCTAAATAGGTCACCTGATAATCAGCGCTGACATCAATGGCTTCAATATCATAGCTAGTAATTTCTCCACGAGTGCCTGGCTCGCCCATCGTATCGGTAAGAGCATCCTGATTGTTGGTGAGATCTAGCAGCAGGCCACCAACTGAACTTTCAGCAGCTTGAAAGGTGATATTAGTATTTTGAGCATTCGCAGCCATTTTTTCTTGTACCAGTGATGTGCTCATGGAAGATACGCCGACTAGCGTCATAACGATTAGTATGATTAAACTAATAACGAGTGCCGCACCTTGCTGGCGTGGTATGTTATTAAGGGTTTGATGAGTTCTGGTTTTCATACTTCAAATACCACCTGATCTAAATTGTAGTACGTCGATTACGTAAGTTGATTGTTGTACTGAACTCACGGCGTAAACGTCGATCTGAGTCATAGATAACCTCTGCATCAGATGTGCTGGATTGAATTGTCTCGCCGGGCAATAGATAAGAGGCTTCATCATTAGTGAGCAGCACCTCTCGTTTTCCGCTAATAAGCAGGCCGAGTTGAACGCTCTCGACTAATTGCATGTCGTCAACTTCATCGGCTGTGACATAACGAAGGTTGCCATTTACTAGGCGCTCGCCATAAAGAACCTGCATATTGTCGACACCCGAAATAAGTTCTTCTACGGTAAAATTAGGGTTGGCCGTATTACTCATCGTGTCTGTCGCTCGGTATAGCGCGTTGATCGGTATACCTCGGTCTGTGGTTCTACCCGTCGCAGCAACGAAGTAGACGACTGACTCAAATCTCATGATTTGAGCGGAATCTGTATAAGGTTGGCTCAAGCGGTTATCGCTATTGGAACCCATTGCATGAGCAAGCGTAACATTGGCACCAGCATTAGGGTTGTTGGTAATACGAAACATATCTGCGTTTTGACAGCTGGCAATCACGACAATGTCGTCTTGAACAAAGCCCATATCATTATTAGAAATTTGAATGTTTGCATTGGCGGCTGTCATGTTGCCTACGAGCTGAGCATTAGCAACGGTGGCTCCCTGAATTGAAATGACATCACTACCTACCAAGGCATTGTCGACAAAATCTTCATTTCTAAAATATTCGCCATTATTTCGGATAATGTCTCCAGTAAGCGGATCGATATCGTTGTCTGTTGCCCAATTGTTATCTTCGACCTCAAAGCCGATTAAAGCAGATTTAAAGAAGTTTTCGGTGGGGGGGGTGTTGGCAATGATATTGACCGCAACTGTTGCTGGGTCCATACACCCTTGATAGCCTGCCATGCGGATGTCCCGAGCCAGGAAATCAATGGCTTGGCGACCTGTCTCCTGAATGCGTGATAGTTCGTTGGTAAATGTATCTGACTCACGAGAGTTGAAGTAAATGTTCGAAACACCAATCATTAGAATTGAACTGATGACTAGGCCAATCATTAGCTCGATTAAGCTGAGACCAGACATTCGCTTGAGTGTTGATAAGCCTGAATGTGCCTGTAATGTTGTTGGATATTGATTCATGATGTGCTCCTCCCTTACAACACTAGGTTAACCAAAAAGGTTTGGTTAGAGACTTGATTGCTTTGTGTTTCGTCATCCCACTGTGTTTCATTCCAGGAGATTTCAATGGTAAACAGGTTATTGTCACCCCGGATTATTCTGCCCCGTGCATCGGGTAAAAGAATGGCTGACTCATCAGTGCCATTGAGGCGTTGTGCCCATTCAAACAAATCATTGTCTGCCAATCTAGCTTCACTGCAGCCATTGATGCTGTTAATACAGCCCGGGTCTGATGGCACTGTGCCAAGTGAATCGAAGCCGTCATAAGCACCGGCAATCGCTTCATCAGCGTTTGTTCTCATACGGTCTGCCATATCATAAACAAGTAGAGAGGCTTGCGAGCGAAGATAGGCACTTTGGTTATTACGTAAGCCCTGAACTTGCAGGCTAGCAACACCCAGCAAACCAATTGATAAAATAACAATGGCAACCAGAATCTCGATCAGAGTGAACCCACCCTGATGCTTAGGAGAAAGAGGCTGCAATAGTTGGGCTGAAGATGCATAGGGGCTTAGCTTGCTGGACATATTACATTCACCCCTTCATGGTTGTTAACGATATCATCGGGCGTTTCTTCTTCGTCTACCGCTGACCTGACGTGGCCGATCACACTAATAATAATTGCTTTGGCTTCAGTGATACCGCGCTCGTCACACAAAACAAAAGTGCCTGAGGAACCGGGGATACCATTTGAATCAAACTGAACAAAGCCTTGATTAGGAAAGCCAAACGTTCGGAGAGTGTTATCACCTGTTAACCTTTCGCCAACTCGTAAGACTTCGTCGACGGCGTTATCAAGAACGCCGTTGCCATTTAGGTCTTCGCCAGGGTCTAGTACATTATCGCCGTTTAAATCTTCATTGATGTTATCTAACACCTGATCGCCGTTAAGGTCAGACATAATAAACCAGCCATTTTCCCAGTCGTTGGTGTCACATGCCGGTGCGCCGGTGTTTATGCTATTGCTCGCGCAGAGTGTAATGGTTGTACCAGGGCGTTTAGCCCCTTCACTACGAGCGTAGGCCAGCATGCCCAGAGTGGCATTGGTTTGAGATGTAAGCCGAGCTTTATCAATCGTCTCTTGTATGCTTGGTGCACCCATTGCCAATAGGATGCCTAAGACGACGATGGTAATCATCAACTCGACTAGCGTAAAGCCCGCCATCAGCCGTTTATTTAACGGCGAACGCGGATTTGTAATTGGGGGTATATGTTTTTTCATAATGTCATTAAACAGTTGAGGAGCAGAACTAACAAGCTCAAAGAGACAAGTGGTCGATAGTAATGATAGACGGTAATTCCGGAATTGAAATTGTGCGTTACATCTAATTTTCGGGCTGCTTAAAGCGCCTGAATTTATTGCAAGATATAGTCTTTTACGTCTACACCGTGAGTACCATTCGTAATGCCTTCCTTAATAGCATAGGGTTTACCATGCTTGTCTATCGGGTCTTTAATCAGATTAATTACGTAGGAAGAGCGGAATTTTTTATCGGCTGTCATGACCAGTTCAACTTTAGGGCGCAGACGAGAGTCAGCGTTCGCTGATACGACGATGCCTACTTCACCGTTGGTCATTTCGACCAAAGTACCCGGAGGGTAAATGCCTACCATACGAATAAACGCTTCAACCAGCTCGGAGTCGAAGTGCTTGTCTCGTTCGGCGTAGAGAATTTTTAAAGCATCAAAGGCTGGTGAGCCGTCTTTGTATGAACGGGTACTTGTGATTGCATCATAAACATCGACAATTGATACCATGCGTACAAACTGATGGAGGTAAGCTGCACTTAGTTTTTCTGGGTAGCCCTTGCCGTCGATACGTTCGTGATGAAAGTGTGCTGTATCCTTAATTAGTTTGTTGACGCCTTGTTGTTCGTCTAATAGTTCTTTGCCATACACCGAGTGCTGTTTCATTATGTCATATTCGATGCGTGTTAGACGGCCTGGTTTGTTCAATATGTCGTCTGGTATTTTAGTTTTACCAATATCATGTAGCATGCCGCACAGACCGATGGTTTCTAGCTCGTGCTCTTTTAATCCAATGAAACGCCCGAAGGCAATTGCTAATATACCGACGCGCAACGAATGCTCTGCTGTATACTTGTGCTGTTCTTTTACCTGTGTAAGCCATAGTAGGGCGTTAGCATTATTTAGAATGCTGCTGACGCAAGATTGAATCGCTTTACGCGAAGCATCCATATCAAATGATTCACCATTGCTCAGGCTTGTTAATACTTCATCGACATGGTCTTTGGTTTTTTCATAGCTTAGTTTGGCTTTGGGTAGTTCATCGTGGATTTCGAGTTCTTCACGAAAACCGGGGTATTGTTTCTCTTCCTTGGCTTCAACGGTGCCTTTACCTGATTCAAGCCAAAACTCTTTTTCAATTTCAATATAAACAAATACACAGTGTTCGCGGAGTAAATCGATGTGGTCTGGTGTCTCGATAGTTAAGCCTTGAAGCAGTACTGGTACTTCAGTCCAGGGTCTGTCTAAACGAGTGACATGCATGCCTATTTCTAATGAATCAGCAGGGAGCTTTACTTCGATAAGAGACTTAGTCTTGTCTTGTGAGGGTGGTGTGTATTCAATCATTTCTTAGTGTGCAAGTTACCAGGAATCACGTTACTAGGAATAAAAATTTATTTATGCTGTTTAATGGAGCTTAGACGCAAAAATAGTATCTGACCAATTTGGATGTATTGAGCTTAGCATTGAAAATTCTGTTTATATCATCCCCAGATATTTACGCTGCTTCGATTTAGGTCTAAGCTCGGTGGGTTGGAATAAGAAATATAAGGCTGTTTTTAATGGTTGTTAATAACGCGATTATCAATATTACAAATTTGCGACTTCGAACTTATATTGGGTTCAATCCTGAGGAACAGGAAAAGCAACAAGATATTATTATTAATGTGGAAGTACATTATCCTGCAAATAAACTGTGCCTGGAAGATAGTGTTGAAGATGCCTTGAACTATAAACACATTGCAAAAAGCATTATTAAGCATGTTGAGGATGGTCGCTTTCTATTATTGGAAAAACTGGTGTCAGACGTGTTGGGTCTTTGCAGTGAGCACTCTTGGGTGAGCTATGCGAAAGTACGAATTGATAAACCTCACGCGCTACGTTTTGCTGATTCAGTTTCTCTCAGTCTCGAATATAGGAAGCCGGAGTAGTGTTTTATGAGTAAGTCACCTGTTTTGATCACTGGTGTAGGCAGGCGCATTGGCTTGGCGCTGGCGCTTGATTGTTTGGCCAAAGGGTATCATGTGATCGGTACCTATCGAACTAGCTACCCGGAATTGGTGAAGCTGAAGGATATGGGAGCTGAGTTATATCAGTGTGACTTTCAATACCCTGAGCAGGTGAGTCAGTTGATTGATGCAGTAAGTGCAAAACATACATCGTTAAGAGCAATTATCCATAATGCCTCTGATTGGTTGCCCGATAGCAAAAATCGGGAAGATGATTTAAGCACTATCCAACAAATGATGAATGTGCATGTCAATATTCCTTATCACTTGAATCTGGCACTTGAGCCCTTGCTCAGGGCCTACCCGGATGGCATTGCCGATATCATTCATATTACCGACTATGTTGCAGCTACCGGAAGTAAAAAACATATTGCTTACGCGGCAAGTAAGGCTGCTGCCGAGAATCTCGTCTTGTCTTATGCTGCAAAACTAGCACCAGAGGTGACTGTTAATTCAATCGCGCCGGCGCTAATTATATTTAATGCGCAAGATACACAAGCCTATAAAGAAAAGGCGCTTAGCAAATCTGTTATGGCGAGGGAAGGGGGCGTTCAAGAAATCCTACGCGCAATTCACTACTTGCTGCAAAGTGAGTACATGACAGGCCGAAGTATAGAACTCGATGGTGGGCGGCATTTAAAATAAAGCGTGGCCTGTTCAAAAATAATTCAATTGCCCCCTTTTATTAGATAAAAACGTCCTTATATCTTTGTGCAATCAAACATTGTTTTGATCAAAACTTATTAATCTTACGAATTTACAGGAATCACTATGTCGGATTTAGATTTATCCACAAATGAGGCGAAAGCATCATATGGTGTTGGTCTTCAAATGGGCCAACAATTAGCTAACGTCTTTAACGGACTGTCATTAGAAGCTGCTATTGCTGGCATCAATGACGCATTTTCTGGCAAGGGGCCACAGATTCCTGGCGAAGAAATTAATGCGGCGTTTCAAGTGATTCAGACTCAGGTTGAAGCAGAGAAGCAAGAGCAAGCTAAGAAGTTTGCGGGTGAAGGTGAAGCTTTCTTGGCAGAGAATGCTAAGCGTGATGAAGTGACGGTTCTAGAGTCCGGTCTTCAGTACGAAGTAATCACTGCCGGTGAAGGTGATATACCAACAGCTGAAAGTGTTGTAAGCACTCACTATCGTGGTACCTTGATCGACGGTAAGCAGTTTGATAGCTCATATGACCGTGGCGAACCAGCTCAATTTCCTGTTGGTGGCGTGATTGCTGGTTGGACTGAAGCACTTCAGCAAATGAAAGTGGGTTCTAAGTGGAAGCTATACATTCCATATCACCTTGCTTATGGCGAAGCAGGTGCTGGCGCCGATATCGGCCCATACCAAGCTTTGGTATTCGATATCGAGTTGCTAGAAATTGTTGGCTAGATAAATAGCTTTCCCTCATGCGTCTCGCTACGCATGAGGTTCAATATCTTTATACTCTCCCCCCCTCAAAGCCTTACCCTTTGTTAATCCTGCTCCCTTTCTCTGGGGCTATGATATTCTTGCATTAACTGCTCTTGGCAGAAAATTATTTACTGATTTCAAATGGTCAGCGCTTTCCAAAGGAATTTTCCATGAACGCATTGGTAAACAGGGCTTTAGCCTTCCTATTACTTGTATTTGTTTCTCACGCCGCACCCCTGATGGCTAAAGGTTTGAGTATCGAGGAAGCGAAGCAGTTTCTTCATGACTCTGGCTTGAGTGAGTTGATTGCTTCTTTGCCTGATTCTATGGGGCAGCAGCTTGATATGAAACGTTTGTCAGTCAATAGTTCCGTCAGTTTTGAAAAGACCAGTGCGGCCGTGACTCATGCAGCGAAAAAGGTTGATGGTGAACAGATTGCAATGGTTTATTTGAGTCAGGATCAGCGTGCTGAAGATTTGTCTGATGCGATTAAGTTCTTGGCTTCTCCCTTAGGTCAACGCATCAGTACAGAGGAACGGGCGGCCAGTACACCAGAAGCTCAGCAGAAGATGCAACGCTATTTTCAGGAGCAAAGCTTCAAGTCTGTTAAGCAGGATAGAGCGCAATTGCTAGAGAAGCTTTCTTTAGCTCTGAATGCTGATAAGGTTGTTATTCAGCTAATGAAAGGCGTGTATTTTTCGGTTTTGGAAGCGGTTGCTGTTATTAATCCAAATAAGGCAGCTGCTTTAGAAGCTCGTATGAATCAGGAGTGGCAGAGCATGGAACCAATGCTAAGTCAGCAGTTTTCCGAATTTATGTTGATGGGCGCAAATTACAGCTATCGTAATTTGAATGATGAGGACCTCTCTGCCTACATTACATTTTTAAAGAGTAAGCCGGGTCAGGCGTATTGGCAGGTAGGTGTCGATATTGTCGATTTGTATATTCAAGGTTTTGTTTCTGAGTTGGTGTCCGGGCTTTCTAGCGCAAAATAAATGTTATTTGATATAAGCCTTCAGACTATTAAGCAAGCACTGCCAAGTGGCGTATTACTACTCGCTTGCTTATTGTTCTTCAGTTTGTTGCCTTCTGAAGGTTTGGTTTATCCTCATTTGATCAACTCTGGCCATGCTTTGGTCTTCGGTTTAGCGACCTATCTGCTGCTGGTTTTTTTTGCTCAGCTTCGGCCCTTAAAAGAGCTGATTTACCTTCTTTTATTTTGCCTCTCGTTTGGTTTGTTGGTTGAGCTGGTTCAGCCTTATGTAGGCCGGGAGCGTAGCTTAATAGACTTTGTTTACGATGTTTTTGGTTGTTTGGCTGCATTGCTGTGGTATCTCGCTCGATTTCGAAGTACTAGCAGAAGCCGGAAAATGATGATGCAGGGAATAGCTTTGTTTTTGATTTTGGCAAGCCTGCTTTACCCAGCTTATCGATGTTATGTGAAGCTGGAGGCTGATCGCTTATTTCCGGTGATCGCGAACTTCGAGAGTTTTGGCTGGGCTCAAATTGTGTTAGCAAAAAATGGCAGTGAGCTTGAAGTTGTCAAAGCACCTGGTGACTGGGCTAATGAATCTCAGGTTGGAAAGCTTCGCTTTAATAAAGATGCCCTCTATCCCGGAATGCGTTTCGCCTACTTGCATCGAGACTGGCAGGATTATGATCGACTAAAATTCGAGATCTACTCTGAAGCACCAGAGACGCTAAATGCCGTGCTGCGAATTCATGATATGAAACACCAGAATCAATATCATGATCGCTTCAAGACTAGAGTACGTATTGCTCAAGGTCTGAATCAATACAGTATTCCCTTAGATAAGGTTCGTGATGGCTTACAGACCAGAAAAATGGAAATGGGACAGGTTGTAGATCTGATGCTTTATATGTATAAGCCGAAGCAGGAGTTGACGGTTTACATTGATAATATTCGTTTAGAATCTGATTAATTCCTTACCCAAACTCTAGCGCAAGAAAATCAGAGAAGCCATACGACCCGAGACTTGGCCATCACGGCGAAAAGAATAGAAGTGTTGGTTTTCAAGAAAGGTGCAATGCGTGCCGCCATAAATCGCGCTGACTCCAATGGCTTTTAGCTCAATCCGGGCAAGTAGGTATAAATCTGCCAACCATTTTCCTGGTTCCTTTCCCGGGATAAAGGCTTGAGCGGCTTCGGGGTCTTTGTTACAAAATGCTGTATAGACATCGTCGCCAACTTCAAATGCCTTTTGGCTGATTGCCGGGCCAAGCCAGGCAATTACTTCATTGGGTGAGTCAAAGCTTTCTACAGTCTTAGTTAGGATGCCAGAAGCTAAGCCTCGCCAACCCGCATGTGCGGCAGCGACTTGCGTTGCCTGTTTGTTGCAGAACAGTACCGGAAGGCAGTCGGCCGTCATAACGACACAGGCTTCTTGCTGCTTGCGAGTATAACTTGCGTCTGCTTGAGTGCTGATAGATGAGCTTTCGGCCTGAACAAGAGTATTACTATGTATCTGCTCCAGCCAATGAATATTCTCTGCATTTAAGGCGCAGTGGGACGCAAGTACTGTCCTGTTGTGTCGTACAGTTTGTTCATTATCGTTGACGTGTAGGGCCAAGTTAAAGTCTTGGTAGCTGCTTAGCTTGCTATCTGGCATCGTGTCGGGAGCCAAGCGAGACGTAGTAAAGGCGACTACTTGACTCGCGACGGGCCATTCAGGTTTTAACCATGTTGTAGGTAAGTCGCAAGGGCTCATTGTTCGCTTAGCACCGCTAGTAAGTTTTGCATATCTTCAGGTAAATCGACTTCCCAGCTCATCTCCTCACCAGTTTGAGGGTGAATGAGGGTTAATTTTTTAGCATGCAATGCTTGTCGTTCAAATTGCCTAAGTTTATTTTTTACTTCATCGCTTGCACCGGCTGGAAGTTTCATTCTTCCTGCATAGGTGGTGTCCCCTATAAGCGGGTGTTTAATATGTGCCATATGGACGCGAATTTGATGGGTTCGTCCAGTTTCTAATTTAACGCGTATGTGAGTGTGAGCGAGAAAGCGTTCTAAAACGCGATAGTGAGTCACCGCATGTTTGCCGAACTGGTTGACGGCCATCTTTTTGCGGTTTTTAGGGCTGCGTGCAATAGGCTCGTTGATGGTTCCGCCGCCCGTCATGACTCCTGCAGCGATAGCTTCGTATTCTCTGCCCATTTCGCGACTTTGAAGTTGTTCAACAATATGGGCGTGAGCTGTTAGTGTTTTAGCGACCACCATTAAACCGGTCGTGTCTTTATCCAGGCGGTGAACGATACCGGCCCTGGGAACGGCTTTGATATCAGGAAAGTGATGCAGCAAGGCGTTAACTAAAGTGCCTGAGTGGTTACCGGCGGCGGGGTGAACTACCATTCCAGCTGGTTTGTTGATGATCAGAATGTCTTCATCTTGATAAACGATATCAAGCGGGATGTCTTCAGCAAGCCACTCTCCCTGACTTTCAAGCTCGGCTTTCACTTCAATGAGATCATTTATTTTGACTTTGTCTTTGGACCGCGCGATTTCTTCGTTTACGCGAATATGGCCTTGTTTAATCCATTGTTGCAGGCGTGAGCGAGAATACTCAGGCATAAAATCAGCAATGACCTGATCTAAACGCATGCCAGATAGTTCTAATGGAACAACAAAGTCAGCTTCAATAATTTGGCTCATAAGGTCTCGATATGTAAAGAAATCACGGGATAGACTGAATAATTATGACTTATAAGGGAGTTGAAACCTCAAGTTTGATTATTTGTCATACACGCAAAATGTAAAATATGAAATAATGTCGGCTATTATAACCTCACCGAGAGCATCTCTGGTGAGCATTTATTAAAATGTGTAGAAAACGAATACCATTTTCCAATTATTCTCAAGAAGTCTTATCCAATTATGCGTTCACACTTTGCACTCGTGATTTCTCTGGTAGCAGTCCTGTTTCTTTCTGCTTGTAGTTCCACTCCGAAAAAAGAATCGACAGAACAAGAGTTGTATGATGATGCTAAACGAGCGATCAAGTTAAGGAACTTTCCTCAAGCAACGATCGCTCTAGAAGAGTTGGAGTCCCGTTTCCCCTTTGGGCAATATGCTGAGCAAGCTCAGTTAGATTTAATCTATGCGCGTTATAGTGGGCTAGATCTAGAAGGCGCGATTCTCGCTTCCGATCGTTTTATTCGTTTACACCCTCAAAGCCCGAGCGTGGATTACGCGTATTATGTACGAGGAGTAGCGAACTATCATTTGGATATCGGTGTTTCCAGTCAGTACTTTTCGTCGGTTGATATTACCTCGCGTGACCCGGGGCATATGCGTTTGGCCTTTAAAGATTTTTCTGAACTGTTAATTCGCTTCCCCGATAGTAGCTATGCTGCAGATGCGCAAAAGAGAATGATACAAATCAGAAATCGTCTTGCGGCTTATGAACTGCATGCTGCACGATATTATATTAAACGCCAAGCCTATCTGGCAGCGGCAAACCGGGCGGCCTATGTTGTTAAAGATTACCCCGCGTCGCCAAGTGTCGAAGAGGCCTTAATTATGATGGTTTCGCTTTATCGGTATTTGGATCTTCCTTCACAGGCAGATGATGCTTTGGCTGTGTTAAGAGAAAACTTTCCAAAAGGTAAAGGCTTTGATGATGGCGGCGAGTTTGTGGCGATGCATAAGCTTGAACATAGCCGCAGTCTATTGAGCGTCATATCGTTTGGTTTATTTGAGTAAGGATTTTCTTTAATTGAAAGGCTCTTACAAGGGCACTGTTTTTATAGAAAGGTTGGTTAAGAGAATGAGTCTACGTCAGCAAATATTGCAAGAAATGAAAGTTAAGCCTGAGATAGATGTTGAGCAGGAAATCAATACGCGTGTTGCATTTATCAAGCGGAAATTGAAAGATTCAGGTTTGAAAACTTTGGTGCTTGGCATTAGTGGTGGCATCGACTCTTGCACCTGTGGAAAGTTGGCGCAAATGGCCGTTGATCAGCTTAACCAGGAAAATGCTCACCCTCATAGCTTCCAGTTCGTTGCAGTACGGCTACCTTATGGCGAGCAGGCTGATGAGCATGATGCGCAGCTATCAATTGACTTTATTCAACCAAGTCACGCAGTTGCGGTAAACGTAAAGTCAGCTTCCGATGCAATCCATCAAGAGGTGACTGCAGCACTGGACTCGGTAGACCAGTTACATGCTTCCGATCAACGTTTGGACTTTTCAAAAGGTAACGTCAAAGCGAGAGAGCGGATGGTTGCCCAATATCATATCGCCGGTATTTTGGGTGGCTTGGTATTGGGAACGGATCACTCTGCAGAAAATATAACCGGCTTTTTCACCAAATACGGTGATGGTGCAGTGGATTTGATCCCTTTGTTTGGTTTGAATAAGCGTCAGGTGCGTGCTTGCGCAAGCTTTCTTGGCGCGCCAGAGGCTATTATATCCAAGGCCCCAACTGCAGATCTTGAGTCCAACGAACCGGGCAAGAAAGATGAAGACGCATTGGGTATCAGCTATGATCAAATCGATGATTTTTTGGAAGGAAAAGAAATCGAAGAATGGGCTGAAGAGCGCTTGATGAAGATTTATCAAAGCACCCAACACAAGCGCCAGCCTATTCCTAGTATCTACGACTAAGCCTTAGGCCTTAGAATAGAACAGATTCATCTGTATCTGACTGGCTAACTTCTTTTCTCTCTTGACGGATTTTGGTTCTACGGTCTGTAGAGCTGAGAACCTCGTCGATATGAATTGAAGATAAATTAGCACTGATGCTGTCGGATAACTTCTTAAGGTCTTCGCTGGTAATCGCCTGAAGGGAGTTATGCTGCAAAGCTTCGCTATTCAATTTGCTGATCGCATCAGCAGAGCGTTTTGACTTTTCTTCTGTTTCACACTGTAAGGCCATGGCGTCTTTGATCTTTTGTGCCAATAAAATAATGTCTTTGATAGCCCGCTCCGTCTTACTTAAGCCTTCTTTCGAGGATTGGGCACTTCGAACGGTTATTTGAATGTCTTTCTGGCTGGACTGCATAACACTGGAGGCATCATGTGTGCTCGTGTGGATGCTATCGACGATACTTTTTACCTGTTCGGCTGAACTTTGAGTCCTCTCGGCCAGTGAACGTACTTCGTCGGCAACGACGGCAAAACCCCGACCTTGTTCGCCTGCACGGGCTGCTTCGATTGCTGCGTTGAGTGCCAGTAGGTTAGTTTGCTCTGCGATGCTGGTGATCTCGGTGATAATCTGGTTGATCTGGTCGCTATCGTTACGCAATTTATCTAATACTTCATTCGACTCAGATATGCGCTTTTCAATGGTATCAATTGAGGAAGTTGTTGCATGTAGGTGCTCGCCAAAGCTATTGAGCTCGCTATTCATTTCGAGAATATGATTATTGATATCTCCAATGTCATGTTCGATGTTTTCGGTCGCCATGACCATATTATTTATTGCTCCACTCAACACGCCGCCGTGATGAGATTGCATCATCGTATTCTGGCTCATGGCACTGTAGGTTTCGGTTAATTCTGCGCTCATAGGGAGCAAGCGGGAGGCTCTAAGGTGAATCCCCTGTATAGCCTGCTCAGCATTGCTCAGGCGCTGATTCAAAATTTCAAATAACTCTTTGGGCGCGCCAGACATGTTTTGGGTATTTAATTGCGTCGAGTAAGAAAACTTCTCTTCGAGGTTCGCTTTTAATGCAGAGATTCCTGCGTTTATGGGTGAAATAACTATTTTTTGATACCAAACCAAAGACAATGTGCAGCATATCAGGGTAGTCAAGATATACGCTAGTAAGCTGTTTTCGGTGCTAGCGCCTACAAACCAATAACTTAAAGGAAAGAGAAGAGTTGCCGGTAAGATAACCAGGCAGTTGTGTGCTGAGAATGCTTTCATTTGTGGTCTTTGTATTGTAATGGAGCTGAATAAGCTTGTTTCTACCCCTTAGCATAGCTAATAACCACAGACTTACCATCTCGAAGAAGCGGTTTGATTACTGGGCTTACAATAATGTGATCAAGGTAAGCCACATAATGTAACCGTAGCCAATTGTCGCGGGTAAGAAGCCTAGAAGAATGCGGGCTTTATCGCTAGTCGACTTAGGCTTAGCCATGTGAGGTTTTATAGCTAGCACAATGAAGCCGAAAGGGTTGTACAGTGCTCCAAAGCACGTGGTGTAAATGACCCAGCCGGGTAGTTCTAGGCTAAGCTTTTCATTCAAATAATAGCAGGCTACCAGCAATAGGCACATCAAGATGTAATCAATATGCGCTCGGATAAGCTGGTGGCTAGCAGGAAATAGACGCTTAAGTGCTTTTATATCAGCGTAAAGGATAAAGGAGGCTAACCAAGCCAAGGCAAGAGACAGCAGTAAGGAAAACGCTGCGGTAAGTAATAAATAGTCGGCTACGTTAGTCATTTAGTATTCCTCTGATTAGGTGTCTTATAGTAACTCAGGGAATATGTTTGGAATATACAGTGCTTGGGAAAGACAGTTTCTACCATTAGAAATTGTGACAGGAAAGGGCTCATTGAATAGAGCCCTCTTACTTTTTGTTAGCTTGAGCATTCTTTAGTGATGCGTTCTCGGACAGTATCGAGCAAAGTGTCGTCACGCTCGTATTCGGTGATGAGTTCGTCAAAGGCATCAAAGTTATCGTCGGTTAAGCCGTACTGGTCTTCAATTTTAATGAGTTCAGCTTCTTTCTTTTGTAGATCATTATGAAACAGTATCTCGGCGCATTGATAGCGTACGCTATAGTCGGCGTACTGTTCTTTGCTCATGAGCGGGTTGGCGAAGCTATTGGGCGAAAAAAGAGTGATAGCGATAGTGGTGCATAGAAAAACATGTGAAGCACTTAACGAGCTGGTTAAGGTACGAATCATTCAGATCTCCGAAGCAGGTTGATAGGGCTAAAAACTCGCGGCGAATTATAGTTAACTATAATTTTTAGTGTGTTAAGTCTTGTTATTTAATGTAAGGCTATGTAGGTTTTAACCGTAATTGTTGCCGATCTGAGGCTTCCTTAAAGGGCGCTGCTTTAACTTCCATATTTGGCAAACTGTGTTTTAGATGCTGAATTCATCAGTATAGGGCTAGCATTTAATAGTGATGATCTCTTATCCTCTGCACTGGAAAATAATACAAACAAAATGATGACCTGAATAAACGCCCTGGGAGACAGATTCGTGACCACACTACTTATTGGACTGATTATTTTTATCGGTATTCATCTTTTACCTACCTTGCCCGAATTGCGACAAAAATATATCGATAAACTTGGAGAACTGCCCTACAAAGGCATATTTGCGGTGATTTCTATAGCAGGTTTTGCTCTGATTATTATGGGTAAGGCCGATGCTCCGTTTATTTCTATTTGGCAACCACCACAGTTTTTGTCACACCTGACCAAGCTTCTGATGCTGCCTGCATTTATTTTGCTTGTTGCGGCCTATATCCCTTCCAACATTAAACGTAGAGTTCGTCACCCAATGTTAGCTGGCGTAAAATTGTGGGCTTTGGGGCACCTGTTAATCAATGGTGATGCGGCTTCAATTCTGTTATTTGGTGGTTTTCTTGCCTATGCTGTAATAGATATGATTCGTGCGAACAAACGGTCAGAATGGGTCAAGCCGGAACCTAAGCCAGCCTATATGACATTTGTTGTTATAGGTGTCGGCGTGATCGCCTATGGTGCTGTCGCGATGCACCATATGCAATTGTTTGGCGTGCCGCTTTTCTAGGTACGTTACGTTTCTTTAGCGAAAGTCTTTTATAGTGTGATTTTGCGGCAAAGCTATCCCTAAGTTGAGGTGGTAAATATGGCGACGTTTGTATTCTTTGTATTCAGTCTCTTGTGTTTGGCAATGGCTGTTAATGTATTGCGTCCCCATTACTCTCATCCGAAATGGATAGTTCTTAGCTTTTTGCTGGGCTGGCTGACCGGAGAGCTGGCTTTGCACGTTATTGCATTTCAGTTGATAGTTGTCTTCCTCTTTGTTGTTTTTGGTGCGGTCGACAGTTTTATTCCAGCCGTGTCATTAGTGATATGTGTGCTTTCCTGGCTGTTTCTAAGTTACCACTATTTTTCTGGTTACAAAGCCAAAGGTCTGATGGATCAGATCGTTATTCCTCATCGTCGTAAGGAAGATAATAGCTCCTGGAGCCGTCATGAAGAGCTTGATACTTTTCGGCTGCTTTATCCCTTCTACAGTTGGACAGATCCCGGTGTGCAAAATATTAAAGACGTCGTTTACCATAAAGTTGATGGTATGAATCTGAAGCTCGATATTCGCCGAGCAAGAACGACCGCCAATTTTGCGCCGGTACTATTTCAGATTCACGGCGGTGCCTGGACTCATGGTTATGGCAGCAAAAAGGAGCAAGGTATTCCGCTTATGGTGGAAATGGCTAAACGGGGTTGGATTTGCGTAGCCATTGACTATCGGCTAAGTCCGAAGGCGACCATGCCAGAGCATATAATCGACTGCAAAAGAGCCTTGGCTTGGGTGAAGGAGCATATTAAGGAGTATGGTGGTAATCCTGACTTCATCGTAACAACAGGGGGCTCTGCCGGTGGCCATTTATGTTCTTTGCTCAGTCTGAGCGCCAATGATGAAAGTCTACAACCTGGCTTCGAAGATGTAGATACCAGTGTGCAAGGTTGTATTCCCTATTATGGTATTTACGACTTGATGAATGAGCAGAATCTGCAACTGACGGTTGGCCTGGATATCATCATGCGCAAGAATATTATCAAACAGACAAAACAAGAAAATACCGAGATATATCGTCATATGTCGCCGATCAATCACATTAATGAAGCGGCACCTCCTTTCCTCATCATTCATGGCGATAAAGATTCGCTGACGTCTCTAGGGGAAGCGCAATACTTTGCCAGTCGGCTAGATGAAGTGTCTAAGCAAAGTGTGGAGTTTGCCGAGATCGCGGGGGCGCAACACGCCTTTGATGTATTCTCTTCGCTACGCAGCGACTATGTATTATTAGGGGTTGCTGAGCGTCTTGAGCAATGGCATCGAGATTTTCTTAAGAAAAATAAAGGAAATTAAAGAAAACTCCTATTTAGCGACAAAATATGTCGCTCCGCTCCATATTATAGATCCTGTACTTACTTAGCAGCACACATTAAATGCTGCTGACCTATATCATCAGGAGATCTAATATGTTCAGAATTAACGCATTCACTCAAAAAGGCACTAAGTTTCGTTTCCGCATCAAAAGCGACAACATTCATAATGTTCGTGACACTTTAAAAGAGATTTTTGAAGGTCAGGATATGCGTTTGGTACTGGTTGAGCCAGTTTAATAGAGGAAGTATGTATTGACGCTAGAGCCAATAGTTTCATGCTTATCTCGTTTAAACTTAATGTCAGTGTTGACGCTTTATATAGTTCGCCCGTATCAAGTCGATGTTATCGATAAGGTCCTGTTTGATGATGTCGGGCGATATCACTTTGGCCTGAGGGCCTAATGACATTAACCAGTTTCTGAGTTGAACCGTGCGCTTAGTTGTAGCACTTAAGCTCCAGTCATCATCGTGAGCGTGATGTAGCTCCTGATCGTGACTGATAGGGTTGTCGTGTAAGTCTTGTATTAAATTGCTGTGTTTTCCCGTCGTAATACTCAGCTCCAGGGTGTAAGTCTGAGCGTCTTGAAAGTCGATTAAGACATCCATATTTCCTTGATCTAGATAGCTTTTTAGCTCGAAATCTTCAGGCACCGCATTTGCGTGACTGCTAACACTTAAGTCACTTATCTTATGAATCAAGAAACTTCGAAAAGCCTCATCGCCCTTTTGCATGTCACCTTCCTTCTTGGCGACTAAATATATTTTCGGCAGCATAATCGCAACGCCGAAAGGATGAACCTCATAATCTTTGAGTTTTCCTTGGCTTTGATAGCTTAGTATCAGGCGTTTGCGATGAAGGATAGCGCTGTATATCCGGTTTAGCATTTCCAGGTCAAAATCGGCAGCCTTTAACTGTTGCCCGCGTTGGAAAAATTCTACGGCGCTAGTCAGGCGTTGATAATGCTTGGGGGAAATCGACTTCTCTTGTTTTAGAAGCTTGTCTTGAGCTTCCTGAAAAATAGATTTAAGGACATTCTGAGTATCAACAGGTAAGACTTGCTTCAGATGCTTTTGGCTTATGGAGAGTGCCAATGCCATGTAGTCAGGCATTTTCTCAAAACTGTAGCCAATAAGAGAATAAGGGTCGAGACGCCAGAGCCGGCTCTTTCCCAGGCCTTTTTCAGTGCTTAGGCCAAACTCGTTATGGTAGTCATTATCGTCTATTTCGTCACCGAGTAGGAACTTCAAGTCACGTTGTACGAGTCTAAACTGGCTTTTTGCTTTGGAGGCCTGAGTATCCAGATAGCCTGCATCACTCAAATGCTGAATAATTTCATCCGTGCCGATGGCGAGGTGCTGCGACTTCAAATAGTTGAGTATTTCTAATCTTCTAAGAAAGGTTTGCATTGGTCCTCACTTTCAATACGGTGGCTTATTGCAAAGCGCGCAACAAACCAATAAAACTGACGAGCAGTAAGACGCTACCCATTACGCGATAGAATACGACTGAGTCGGTTTCTTGTAGTTTTCGGTGAAACTTTAAACCTAACAGGTGGCCAAGAGCCGCGCAGGGTAGCAGCCATAGTTGGTGGGTTAGCTGGAAGTCGACATTCAGATAAATAAAAGCTGCGACTTTGATCGACACCAAAATAAACCATAGGGCAAATAAGGTGTCTCGCAGCTGCTCCTTCTTAACATGTGAGGCGAAAACAGCTGTTAATAAAGGAGCCCCGATGAGTGAGGTACCACTGACGTAACCACCGAGCATTAAAAAAGTGATATCCAGCGACTTAAAACGGCTCTTAAAGGGCTTGTTAAAAATATAAGTGACGGAATAAACCGCGACGATAGAAAATATTATTAAACCCATTACGGTAGCAGGCAAGGTTATGAGCCCAAATACGCCAATAATCTTAGGAATCAGCATAATTAGAAGCGCACGCTTTAGATAGGGCCAATCAATAGCTGATTCGTCTTGTGCGCCCTGGTGTGCATATTTCTTGCGAATCTTGTGATTTTCAAAAAATATTAAGCCCGAAAAGAATAGCAACTGAAGCGAAATGATTGGCAGGTAAAGCAAAGGGTCATTGTGAATTAACAGTAGGAAGGGCAGTGATAGTACTGCTCCCCCAAAGCCTAAGCCTGAACGCACAAATCCACTCCAAATAAAGGTGAGAGCGATTAATGCACACTGAACAAGGCTAAGTTCTGACATTATCTTTAATCAGCGTCCTGATTACGTTTTTCCTTTGCCTCTTCTTCAGCCTGGCGCTTGGCTTCAATCATGGCGCGGAACTCAGCAAGTTCTCGTTCCATCATTTCTGGAGTCTCGAGGCAAATCTGGCCTAGCTTGCCTGAACGTAATTCATTTAGAACAATAGTTGCGGCTTGATATAAGTCGACAATACCACCCGCCCTTAGGCAGCCCCGTTTACTACCGATAAGTTTTAATAACTCCAGCTTATCTTGCTGAAGATCAAAGGTAGAGAAGTCGAGCTTGAAGCGAGTTGCCAAGGCTTCTGGGTAATGGTTTGCCAAATGCTCCAGGGCAAAAATAGCGACGGATTCATATTCCATTGCGGTGTCTTTAACCGCGCCTGTTGCCGCTAAACGATAACCACAGGTTTCGGGTTCGAGTTTTGGCCAGAGTACGCCAGGGGTGTCCGAGAGAACGATGCCGTTATCAAGGTTTATCTTTTGCTGGCGCTTTGTCACCGCAGGTTCGTTGCCAACTTTTGCAATAGCTCGGCCGGCGATGGAATTAATCAGGGTAGATTTACCGACATTGGGAATGCCCATAATCATGGCATTTATGGGCTTATCTGAATCTTGACGATGTGGTGCGAGTTTTCGACATAAGTTGGCGATAGCGCCTTTATTGCTAAGGGTATTAGCACTAATTGCCAAGGTTTTAACTTGTGCATCTTTTTCGAAGTGTTCTTGCCAAGCTTTGACTACGTCTGGATCAGCTAAATCAGACTTGTTGAGAATCTTAATGCAGGGTTTATCTTCCTTAAGCTGGCGAATCATTGGGTTGGAGCTGCTGAATGGAATCCGAGCGTCCAGTATTTCTATCACCACATCTATTTGAGACATGACTTTCTTAATTTCTTTGCGGGCCTTGTGCATATGACCCGGGAACCACTGAATTGCCATCTACTTATCCTGATTCTTAAGAGAGTCTGGACGAGTATCCAAACCTTGTTTTGAAAGGTCATCCATATGCTGGTTTTTCAGTTTGACGTAATTGCTTGCAGTGTACTTGAAAAAGGTTTTTTCCTTGTCACTAATGGGGCGGATCTTTTTTGCTGGGCTGCCACGATACATATGGCCGGACTCCAGAACCTTGCCTGGCGGGACAACGCTACCTGCAGCGAGAATGACCTCTTCTTCTATCACCGCGCCGTCCATAACAATCGCCCCCATGCCTACTAATACTCGATCTTTTACTGTGCAGCCGTGTAGCAGAGCTTTATGACCAACGGTAACGTCAGAGCCAATGGTGAGTGGAAAACCGTCTGGATTATAGGGGCCAGCATGTGTGATGTGTAACACAGAGCCATCCTGAATACTGCTGCGTTCACCAATTCGAATTTTGTGCATATCACCGCGAATCGCGACTAAAGGCCAGATAGAGCTATCGGCTCCGATTTCAACATCACCAATAACAATGGCTGTTGGGTCGACGAAAACTGATGAGTCTAGTTTGGGGGAAAAGTCGAGATAGTTTCTCACGCAGCTCATAGGCTGATCCTCTTGTGATACATCTGGCGGTGTTATTGACGTCGTTGCGACCTAAGTGTTTTTTCGGTTCAACTTGAGGGCAGAGAATACCGAAAATTAGTGATCTTCACCAGTATCTAGCGCTATGCGAGCAAGTTGCTA